>DAOURZ010000200.1 GCA_030627475.1 Deltaproteobacteria bacterium
CTTTACATATCTAAAGGTATCTTTGCTCTCGGGTTTAATGCTGGCCGCTCCTGTGTTATTGTATCAGTTCTGGCTATTTGTGGCGCCGGGGCTTTACGGCAAGGAAAGAAAACTTCTGATTCCTATAGTTGTTCTTTCTTCTTTTTTCTTTATAGGCGGAGCATTATTTGGATATTTTATTGTATTTCCATTTGGTTTTAAGTTTTTTCTGGGATTTGCGACCGAAACAATACGTCCGCTTCCCTCCATGCGTGAATATTTAAGCTTTTCTTCAAAGTTACTGCTTGCCTTTGGGCTGGTTTTTGAACTTCCGCTTATTATTACGTTTCTGGCCAGACTTGGCATAGTTACAGTTGAATTTTTAAAGAAAAACAGAAAATATGCTATGCTTTTATTTTTTGTTTTTGCAGCTATTTTAACCCCACCGGATGTTGTGACACAGATTTTGATGGCCTTTCCATTGATGCTTCTTTATGAAATAAGCATATTGGGCGCCAGAATTTTTGGAAAAAAAAAGCCTGAAAAGAAGGCAGCACGTCCCGAATAAAAAACCATTGGTTTCAGCTCTTTGCCACGCCGGAGATGCCGGAAAATAACTTTAACCATTGGAAATATATATTTCTTTGGGTCTATTTCGTAACCAATTTCACGCATTCCGGAATCACTGGTAATGTTCTCAAGATCATAGATGTTTTTTAAATTTTTACATTCAGCCTCTTCTTTTCTTATTTCATCAAACTTCAGTAATAAAGGATCCTTGAGAGAAAACATAGCGAAGCCGACATCAAAGCATCAGGTATGCCTGGGAACGTGGATGAATTAAATTTCCCAGGTAAGCGGGTAGTCCCTACAAAACAATGCGGGTCAATAATTTCAACAAGTTACATGTTATAGCTTTTGCCACCTTTGCACGGAAGAGGGACTTTAGTCCCGCAAAAACACTGTGCAACAAGGCGGGGCTGAAGCCCCACTTCCTGATAATAACAGAACGGTATTTTATAGCCTGCATTGTTTTGTAGGGACTACCGGTAAGCGCACAGATTCAGGTCAGGTTCGTGCGATCTAAAATCACAAAAGTTGAAGGAATAGCGAGCTATTTTGATATTTTTGTGAGTTGAAATCTGGCACAGGTAGCCTGAATCCGTGGTGCATGGTTGGAGAAATTAATTCGTCCGTGTTTCTCTCTATCCTTTAATGCTCAGGAGTAAAATATGGAATTAACCCTCAAGATAAAGTTAGGGACATTAGCAGCAGGGCTGGTAATCATTTTTATAATGTTGACTGCTATCTTGTCTTTAACCATAAAACAAAACGAAATGATTATGAGATCTGCCTATCTTTCAGCCGGGGCATATTTTGAGAGTATTAAGCTTACACGAAGTTGGAATGCTGATTATGGAGGCATATATGTTTTAAAGAAAGAAGGAATGCAATCAAATCCCTATCTGAAAAATCCGGATATCACTACAGAAGATGGGGTAATTTATACGAAAAAGAATCCTGCACTAATGACCCGCGAAATATCAAATTTGGCAAAGCAATCCGGAACATATCAGTATCACATCACAAGTCTTAATCTGATAAATCCGGATAATACTCCTGATACCTGGGAAAGAGAGTCCCTCCGGATATTTGAGTCCGGAGTTAAGGAAGTAACGCAAATCACTGAGTTAGAGGACAAAAAGATTTATCGGCTTATGCGTCCTCTTTTCTATGAACAAGAGTGTGTCTCTTGCCATGCGAAACAAGGATATCACCCTGGAGATGTCAGGGGAGGAATAAGTGTTTCGCTGCCATACAATGAAATTGAAACAGCTATCAAGAACAATCAATACCGAATGCTATCCCTGGCAGGCTTTATTGCCATCGTAATGACTCTTACGTTCTATTTTTTTGTGTGGCAACAACTAATGAAAAAACTTACTGTTGCCACAAAAAAAGCTGAATCGGCAACCCAGGCCAAAAGCGATTTTCTGGCAAATATGAGTCACGAGATCCGCACGCCCATGAACGCCGTTATTGGCATGACCTATCTACTCCTTCAGACTGATCTTACGCGAAAGCAAGAGGACTATCTGAGGAAGATACAGCTTTCGGCCAATGCCCTTTTGCGGGTTATCAACGACATTCTGGATTTTTCCAGAATAGAGGATGGTAAGCTTGAGATTGAGTCCGTAAACTTTGATTTGGAGGAAGTTCTGAATAACGTTGCCGATATGGTGGCCATTAAAGGGGAAGAAAAAGGAATCGAGATTCTTTTTTCCATTGACAATGACGTACCGCTATTGTTGGTAGGCGATCCTTTACGACTTGGACAGATCCTTGTCTATCTGGCAGACAATGCCATTAAATTCACTGAAAAAGGAGAAGTCGTTATTAGCGGGGAAAATATGGAGATATCAGAAAACAGGGTGAAACTTAAATTTTCTGTTCGAGATTCAGGAATCGGTCTTAATCAAGAGCAGGTCTCCAGTCTGTTTAATTCTTTTACCCAGGCAGACACATCTACCACCCGAGAATACGGCGGTACAGGGCTGGGATTGGCTATTTGCAAGCGTCTGGTTGAAATGCAGGGAGGTGAAATTTCTGTGGAGAGCGAGATTGGAAAGGGAAGCGCTTTCTTTTTTACCGTGGTGTATGGAATGCTATCGAAAACCAAAGGCTATAAAATTAAGATTCCAATGGATCTTCATGGAATGCGGGTGATGATAGTAGACAACAATCTATCATCACTCAAAATTTTCTATAAGCTTTTGGAAGCTTTAACCTTTAAGGTGACATCTGCCAGTTCCGGTTTTGAGGCCATTGAGGAATTGAAAAAAGTCACCGTAGGTAAAGAGGGCAATCCGTATGAGCTTATGCTTGTAGACTGGAAGATGCCGGTGATGGACGGGATTGAGACAATTGTACGCATTAAGGAAACTTGCCGGCTTGCAGGTAAAAAGTGCCCTGCGATTATACTGATTACCGGCTTTGGCAGGTTGGAAGATGTCCGGAATGCCGAAAGCCATGTGGATGCGATTCTTTTAAAACCAGTTACATTATCGACAATGTTAGATGTGATTATGGGAGTTTTTGGTAAAAATGTTACCAGAAAAACCCACTCCTTTAAAAAAACGGAAAGTGAGATAAAAAGCATGAGACATATAATAGGCGCTAAAATTCTCTTGGTGGAAGACAATAAAATCAACCAGCAAGTGGCCAGGGAAATTCTTGGACAGGCTGAGTTTATCATAGAGATTGCCAATAACGGGCAGGAGGCCGTTGAGATGATTGCGAATCCGGACAATCCGCCTTTTGATGCAATTCTCATGGATGTTCAGATGCCGGTGATGGATGGCTATAAAGCAACGGCCGAAATACGTAAGTTGGAACAGGATCCTCAATCTGCAATCTACAATCACCAATCCTCAATTCCGATTATCGCCATGACCGCCCATGCCATGGCCGGAGATCGGGAGAAGAGCATAGGGGCAGGAATGAATGATCATGTGACTAAACCCATTGATCCGCAGCAGCTTTTCTCAGCCCTGACAAGGTGGATTAAACCAGGGATCAGGGGTCAAGAAGGAGGAGGAGGCAGCATGCTTCCTGATTTAAAGGTTAAACGATCTGAAGTCGACACATCAGATTTGTTACCTGAATTGCCTGGAATTTCGATTAAATCCGGCCGGTCAGCGGTTGGCGGAAATTTGAAATTATACAAAAAACTTTTAATCAAGTTTTATCAGGACTATTCAAATACGACTGAACAAATTAAAAAAGCGCTGGACAGCGGCGATCGGGAGCTTGTTCAGCGTCTGGCACATACTATCAAGGGGGTGTCCGGAAGTATCGGCGCGCAGGATCTGCGCGCGGCTTCAGCAGAATTAGAGGCAGCTATAAAGCATGGAACAACCTCTGAAA
>DAOURZ010000426.1 GCA_030627475.1 Deltaproteobacteria bacterium
AGACATTTTTTCTAAATATTTTCCCAAAAATAGGCTTAATTTTGCATCTACTTTTTTGTAGTAGGATCAATAATCGATAACTCCCAGATTACCACTTCTAAAGGCTTCTGCCATAGCCAGAGGCACCAGGGCCTCTGCCTCAACAACCTTGGCCCTCATTTCTTGAATTCGGGCTCTCATCTCCTGTTCCTGGGCAAAAGCCATTGCACGTTTTTCTTCGGCTTTTGCCTGGGCAATCTTCTTGTCAGCCTCTGCCCGGTCGGTTTCCAATTCAGCTCCAATATTTTTGCCCACATCCACATCTGCAATATCAATGGATAAAATTTCATAAGCGGTTCCTGCATCCAGACCTTTTGAAAGAATAGTTTTTGATATTGAGCCCGGATTTGCAAGTACTTCTTTGTGGGTGTTGGCCGAACCAATGGTTGTTACAATGCCTTCTCCCACCCTTGCCAGAATTGTTTCTTCCCCGGCACCCCCGACCAGACGGTCGATATTGGCCCGGACCGTGACTCTTGCGAGAGCTGTCAATTGAATGCCGTCCTTTGCCATGGCTGTCACCAGGAGGGTTTCAATAACTTTCGGATTAACAGACATCTTAACCGCCTCTAATACATCCCTGCCGGCCAGATCAATGGCAACAGCCCGGTTAAAGGTCAGTTCAATATTGGCTTTGTCGGCTGCTATGAGTGACTGGATAGCTCGGCTGACATTACCGCCAGCGAGGAAATGGGACTCAAGACTGTCCGTTGAAATTTCAATACCGGCTTTAACAGCCATGATTTTGGATTCAACAATAAGCTTAGGCGGAACTTTCCTGAACCGCATAAAAATTATATTAATTAATCCAACCTTTGCTCCGGATACTAATGCCTGGAGCCACAGAGATAAATATGAAAAAATAAAGTAAAACAGCACTAAACCGATAATCCCTGCAATAATTAATAAAATGTACATAAAATCCATTGAAACCATCTCCATATTATTAAGTTTTTCAACGACAATCTGGTTCCCTGTGATACCTGTGTCATCAGTTGGTGATCAATATATTTTCCATGAAGTTTTTTTAAATCAGACACCAAGCCCCCAATATCTTGCATATAAAGCACAGAGGTTTTAAAAAAGATATTAATCTCAATCCCTTAGGATCTTATTTTCCGGTGCCTATTTTGAAAAATGAATTTAGAGAAAGACGTTTACACTATTAAAGTAAAACAGCGCTAAACCGATAATCCCTGCAATAATTAACAAAATATACATATAATCCATTGAAACAATCTTTATATTATTAAATTTTTCAACGATAAATTGGTTTCCTGTGACACCTTTTACAATAATAAGTGATCGGCATCAATATATTTTTCATCGGTCAGGAGCGCAAATGAGTTCACTCATGAATCCCTTTTTTGTATTTCCACAAACTCATTGCATTTGGTGCATACCGGTAAAGGTCATCAATTTTTAAATCGTCCAGATTATAAAAAGACTTATGCTACGATCAATGTTGACTTGATAAATTCGCTGCACTTTAGGAGTTTCCCGGGGAACAGTGGGTTTATTTGATCTATTCTTTAAATCGAATTCGGTTAATTGTTGCAAAACAAATCTCCATTTTTATTCTGGGAAAATTTTTAAATACGATAATATCAGCACCTCTTGTCAAGAATTTTGATGAGTTGATTGATTTCCGGTTTGTTAATATAAGTATCTGCTTTGACTTTATTACACTTTGTGATCATTTGGTCATTAATCAGACTGGAAAACATAACCACAT
>DAOURZ010000395.1 GCA_030627475.1 Deltaproteobacteria bacterium
ATATCAGGGTATTTAACAATAAAGAAACAATTTTCAGTTTAAATTGCAGTGACATCTTCAATGAAAAACATATAGATCCGGGTCCTCCCAAAGATGGTTATGACATCCCGCATCACGGGAGACGATTTTTGATAACAATTTCGCAAATTTTTTAAATAGGATACAATTTGAGCATACGAGTTATTTTCATTATTCTTTTTTTCTGCATTGGTATTCCTGCGGACTTATTCTGTCAGATTTCGGAATATGACGAATATACTGTGAAAGCGGTTTTTCTTGAGCGCTTTACACGATTTATCGAATGGCCTCCTGATAGAAAAGTCGATGATATTTCAAAACCGTTTGTCATTGCCGTTATCGGCAAAAATCCGTTTGGCTCAAAACTCGACAATATTTATTCAAAACGTAAAATAAGAGATAAGAGGGTTAAGGTTATATATATTTCAAGGGTAAGCCAAATTGCCGACTCCCATATTCTTTTTATACCGGTGTCAGAAAAGAAGAGACTTCAAAGTATCATTTCATATTCAAAAGAAAAACACGTTCTTACCATTGGCGATTCAAATGGTTTTGCAGAAAAAGGAGTTCTTTTTAATTTTTACACAGCAAGCAATCAGATCAAGTTTGAGATTAATGAAAAAGCTGTTCGAGGTTCAGGATTGTCAATAAACTATCTTCTTTTGAATGTGGCAAGAGTTGTTGATCCGGCTGGAGATTCAAAATGAAAATTCTACGAAATATTCCGGTTCAATCCAAACTGATCGGCATCATTCTTCTTGTAGCATTTCTTGGTATAGCTCCTGTATTTGCTTTTATTATCTACAGCGATATCAAGATGTTCAAAGCAGATTTGAAAAGTAATACAATTATGAATGCAAAATTGATAGGAGAGTATTGTGTAACACCACTTGTTTTTGAAGACAAAATCAGCGGAAAAGATGTCCTGAAAAGGCTTGCAACCATACCCTATATTGCAGATGGTTATCTCTATGATAACAGGGGAGTATTATTTTCCGTTTACAACAGATCGGAACGGACAACCATTCCGTCCATGCCGTTTAAAGAGGGGGTACAATTTGCAAATGGCTATTTGCATGTGATTGATCCGATTGTTTATGAGGGCAGCGATAAATATGGAACAATCTATTTGCGGGTTTCTACTGCTCTATTAGACAGCAAGATCAATAAATTTTGGCTTACAATGTTGTCGCTGATGGCATTGTTGATCTTTCTTATCTATTTTTTAGCTCGTGGATTTCAAAAGGTATTATCCGGTCCGATCCTGAAACTCGTTGATGTGACAAAAAAAATATCGGAAAGCGGAGAATATTCAATCCGTATTGAAAAAAGAGGAACGGATGAGATCGGTATCCTTTGCGATAGTTTTAACGAGATGATAGGCAGGATTCAGCTCAGGGAAGAGGAAAGAAACAGGGCTGAACAGGCGGTACGCCGGAGCGAACAAAGATTTCGTTCCCTTATTGAGACAACGAGCGACTGGGTATGGGAGGTTGATAAAAACGGAATTTATACCTATTCAAGCCCCAAGGTTAAAGACGTGTTGGGATATAAACCTGATGAGGTCATAGGAAAAAGAGCTACCGATTTTATGTTGCAGGATGAGTCAGACAGAATATCCGGATTGTTCAGGAATATAGTTGCGTCAAGGATGCCCTTTTCCAGGATGGAAAATATCAACCTTCACAAGGATGGAAAACAGGTAGTGATCGAAACGAGCGGTGTGCCAATTCTCGACGAAAATGGAGAGCTTTTGGGTTACCGCGGGATCGACCGCGATATTACCGAGCGTAAAAAAGAAGAGGAAAAAAGAAGGAAGCTTGAGCTAAGCCTTCAGCGCTCTGAAAAAATGGAAGCCATCGGCTCACTCGCAGGAAGGGCAGCTCACGATCTCAACAATGTTC
>DAOURZ010000059.1 GCA_030627475.1 Deltaproteobacteria bacterium
AGAGTGAGTATTGCAGGCAACAGGGCATATACCCTGTACAACTTAACCCGAAGTTCCCCCCTCGGTCTAATAATATCAGGTACTTAACTATGTTGTAGTCATGTAACAGGCATAATGATTTCAAATAGTTACGAGTCCCTGGGGGAACTTCGGGTTAAAACATGTGAGAATCGTCACCTTATTCGGATGGAAAGTGTGATTTATTACACAAAATGGGCTGGAGTTGACTCAATCCGAAAAGCAGTCAGGACAGTGAATGGATTTCCGATTTCAAAAATCAGGGCACAAGATATTGTGGCTAATTTACCTTGCATGCGCTGCATATTGTGCCGATTTTATTGAGAAGTCGGGGACTTGTATCCTATTCAAAAACCATGGTAACACTCATTCTCAATTTATAAAAAGGCTTTATTCACACATAGTTATATTACGACAGGCTGCCCATTACCAGGAAATTTGAATAGGATACGGAGACTTCTTCTTCAACAACCTCCTGTACCTTTATTTCCAAAGAGCGGTGAATTGGCATTATTAGTTAGTAACGGTTATTATAATATTTTTATGAGGTATATCTAAAATTAATATTGACATTAATTAACCGTTATTGTTCTATCGTCACATGTTTTCAAGGAGATCTGCGCAAGTAAGGGCGAGGCTTAACCGTTAATAGCCTCTTTTTGGTATCCTATTCAAAAACCATGGTAAAACTCATTTTCAATTTACAAAAAGGCTTTATTTACACATAGTTATATTTCGACAGACCACCCATTACCAGGAAATTTGAATAGGATACTCTTTTTGGGGGATTAATTATGTTGAAGAAAAGATAATTTAGATCACCATGGCTGATGTAAAAGTATGATAAATCTTCTTTATTACATTTATATTGAGTTAAGGGAAAAAGTTGTGAAGAAGAAAGTGAAAGAAAAGAAATTTGTTATGTTCAAAAAGTATAGCCTGGCAATTGTTTGTTCGTTTATTTCTATTTTCTTTATTGCAATTCCTTCCCTTGCTCAGGAAAAAAAGGCGAGGGCTTCGGTGTTTGAACTGGGGGAGGTGGTGGTGACCGCAAGGAAAGAGGCGGTAAGTCTTGCAACAACCGTGACCGAGATATCCGCCCGGGATATCAATGCCCAGGGCGCACAGACAGTAGCCCATGCATTAGATCATATCCCTGGTGTTGATGTTCAAACAGGGGGAAAGGGCCAGTCCTTTGTGAATATCAGGGGATTTAGTCAGGAAGATGTGAAGGTCATGATTGATGGAGTTCCTGCCCATGAGACCTACTTTGGATCCCTAGATCTTTCCCTTATTCCCGTGGACTCAATTGCCAAAATTACCGTTACCAAGGGTGCATCTTCTGTCCTTTATGGGGCCAATACTATGGGTGGCGTAATAAATATCATCACCAAAAAAGGCGGCAAGGAACCGGTCACCGAATTTACCACCTCTTTCGGTGACTATAACACCAGAAATTACATCTTTAATCATGGCGCTACAGCAGGGAAGTTCAACTACTGGCTCACATACGGTTACCGGGAATCCGACGGGTTCAGGCTATCGGACGATTTTGATGAGAACAGCAAGTGGGTAGGAAAAAATTCACAATACCATGAAGACGGAGGAAAGCGGGATTTAAGTGATTACATAAAGAGGACCGTGAATGCGAAAATCGGCTATGAACCTGATAAAGACACAAAGCTCTATCTCTCTTTTGACTATCATAATAATGAACGGGGATGCCCTACGGAATATGATCGTTACTGGGCATTTTCCAAGTGGGACCAGTGGCACCTCAATCTTGTAGGTGAAAAGAAGTTTAATGAGCTGCTGACAATTAAAGCCCGGGCTTTTTATGTAGACCACGATGATACAATGATTGACGTCAGTTGGGATGATGATCACCAGACAAAAAAGAAGTGGTTCGAGGAGAGCGAGTACGACGACTACTCAATTGGGGGAGAGCTTCATACATATTTTGACTTTGGCAAATTAAGTCTCTTAAAGATAGGGTTCAATTATATCAAGGACAACCATAAACAAAAAGACTATCTTGATGGAAACAGCTTTAGTGTTATAAAAGGCTGGGACGGTCCGGGATGGCAGCCGGAAGAGGAATCTGAAGCAGACACTTATACCTTTGCCCTTGAAGATGAAATTAAGCCCACGGAGAGGTTATCCTTTGTTTTTGGTGTGAGCTACGACTACTATGATCCAAAGAAGGCGCACGGGCAACCGCTGCCGGACAGTATTGATACGATAAATCCCCAGGGAGGTGTGGCATTTGACCTCACCGATGACACTATCTTGCATGCCTCAATTGGAAAAAAAACCAGGTTCCCCCAACTAAAGGAATTATATAGTGAGTATACAGGAGGAAACCCCGATCTTGATCCCCAAAAGACCATTTGCTATGAGGTTGGAGCGGAACACTATTTTACTGCATTTCTCAAAGGGTCGATCTCCTACTTCTATAACGACATTGACGACATGATTGATCAAGAAACCATTGCGGACGAAAAGGTTTATGTGAATACAGGGAAGGTCCGTATACAGGGGGTGGAGATGGATTTTGACATGAATATCACGGATTGTTTCCGGGTTGGGGCAAATTATACGTATCTTTCAACCAGGGATAAAGAAAACAACGACAGGGAACTGGAAGGAAGACCCAGGCACAGGGTAAACCTTGATCTGCGTTATCAGTTTTCCTTCGGCCTTTCAACGAATCTTCAGGCATCGTACACCCAAAGACAGTTTGAGTATGACGACGATGAAACCAGAAAATGTTCTGACTTTTTTCTGATCAATGCCAGGGTCAGCCAGAAACTCGGCAGACTGTGGGGTGTGGGGTCAGAACTCTTTTTTGATGTGAGTAATATAACGGACAAAAACTATGATGAGGGAAGCGGTCCGATGCCTGGAAGGAACTTCCTGGCAGGATTGACTCTAAGATACTGGTAGCAACAAGGAGGATTTTTGATGAAGAGAAAATTCGGTTGGTTCGTTTTTTGGGTAACTTTGTTTTTTGCCGGAAATGTCCTGGCTGTTTCGCCATCAGTGTTAAGCATTACCGGCTTGGTCAAACAGCCTTTGAACCTGACTATTGAGGACATTAACAGGTATCAATCCACCCAGGTTCAACTCAATGAAATAACGGAAACAGGCGCATACAGCGGTGTGTTCTATTACAATGGCGTACCATTAAGAACTCTGCTCAAACTTACCTCAATTGAAAAAAAAGAGACGGAATTTTCAAAAAATGTGGATTTGGCCATTCTGGTACGCAACAGGCAGGGAAAGCAGATCGTCCTTTCCTGGGGAGAAGTGTTTTACAGGAACCCGAGCGAGATCATTGTGGCCACTTCGGCAGTCCCGATAATGCCACACCATGATTGCAAGACCTGCCACGCTCCTGAAATCTATAAATCCCGGTTGGACCAGCTTCAACGAAAAATCGGGTTTCCGAAACTCGTGGTAAGCAGTGATACATATGCGGATCGTTCCTTAGAAGAAATTACGTCCATAGAAATTCTGGATTTGCGCCCAAAAATGCCTGCAAAAAGACTGAAAAAACTTTTTTCCCCGGAATTCACCATTACAGGCGCTGTGAGGAAGACTTTGACTTTTAAAGAGTTGTCACCTTATCCACGAAGAGCAATGAAGGTAAAACATTTGGGAGAGGGCAAAGGGTATCACGGGATTGACAAGGTTGAAGGAGTCTATTTCAAGACTATTCTCAATAAGACAGGCATAGCGCCTGATTTGTGCAAGGTATTCCTGGTCTCGGCGCCTGACGGTTACAGAGCGCTTTTTTCCTATGGAGAAATTTTTCTTGATCCATCCGGAGAGCGCATGATTATTGCGGACAGAATTAACGGTCAGCCCATTGAAAAAGGGGGAAAGTTCGTGCTGGTGCAGCCAGGCGATCTCATGGCCGACCGGCATGTGAAGTCGATTAAAAAGATAGAAGTGATTTCCGTCCGCCAGGAACCAAAACCTTGAGTGATCGGAATCGGCAGCGGAGACACGAACCTGGTCATCCCGGAGGCTATTTCCTTTAATGCAGAAATTCCGTCGTCTGCCTACCGGATATCAATAACCGTTTTGCTGATGTTTATCTTTTAATTTGTCCTTTTTCTTACATACCCCGCAAACACTGCATGATTTCATAGGACACGGTAGAGTCTTTTTACCATCCAGGGCCTTCTTGTATTCATGTTTCAAAAACGATTTGGTTACACCATGATCTATAAAGTCCCAGGGAAGCAATTCGTCCAATGATCGCTCCCGCAGCGCATAAAAATTAGGATTTATTGATGTTTCTTTAAGTGTTTGTGCCCAGTTTCCCCTGTTCTTATCAGCTAAAGTCAGAATTTCTGCAATTCTGCGGTCACCGCGTGAAAACATAGCCTGAATAAAAGCCCAGCGCGGTATATCTGCATGAACACGGACATTTGCAACTTTTTTCAAACCTTGCTTTATCATTTTTATTTTCTTTTTTAGTGTCTGTTCATTATCCATTGCTGCCCACTGAAAAGGTGTAAAAGGCTTTGGCACAAAAGAATTAAGGCTTACAGTTATTTTTCCTATTCGTTTCATGCTCCTGCTAGCTTTGAGAAACTGATGCTTTATTTTTTTACACAGTTTTATGACATCTTCAACATCATCCATTGTTTCTGGTTGAAGACCGATCATGAAATAGAGCTTTAAGTTTGGAATACCGCCTGCAACAAGGGTATCAGCGGCATTAAGTATTTCCTCTTCTGTAATGCCCTTATTGATTACCCTGCGCATACGTTCAGATCCGGCATCAGGGGCAATTGTTGCGGTTTTGACTTTGCTTTGCCTCAACAACGATATAAGCTCGGGGCAAAGAGAGTCAGCCCTCAGAGAACTGAACGATAATCTGATATCCTTATTATTAACATAATCATAAAGTTCTTTTATCTCCGGAAAATCTGAAACCGCAGCTCCAACAAGACCAATTTTATTGGTAAGCAAAATTCCCTGCTTTAGACATTTTTCAATAACAGGGAAAGGCCTGAATCTCGGGGGCCTATAAATATATCCGGCACTGCAGAAGCGGCAGCCATGCGGACAGCCTCTGCCGGTTTCTATTAAAAATGTATTATCAAAAGTAGTATGCTGGGTTATTATACTGCTGCATGTTGAAGTCAGAGAAAGGTCTTCTATATACGCCCGCCTGATATTAGCAGGGACATCAAGTAATGGTTCAAAAGAATGAATTGTTCCGTCTTTATTATAGGTTGATTCGTAAAACGCCGGTACGTAAGCACCTGATACTTTGCGTGCTATATTTTTTAAAAGAGATCTTCTGCTTATATTATTATCAAAGCTGTCAATAAATTGGGGAAGCATCAATTCTGCTTCCCCAATCAAAAAACAATCAATAAATGATGAAATCGGTTCCGGGTTTAAAAAACAGGCGACTCCCCCTGCAATAACAAGAGGATGGGGGGTTCCTCTATTACTTGAATGCAAGGGGATATTTGCTTTCTTTAAAATGGTCAGAAGGTTTGGGTAATCATTTTCAAATGAAATTGAAAAACTGATAATATCAAAATCGGAAATTTGTCTTCCCGATTCTATAGTTGTTATCCTGGCCCCGGGCAAATCAATTGTATCAGGCAGAAAAGATCTTTCACAAACAACATTTTCAATATTGTTTAATAAATGATATACTGTCTGAAAACCAAGATTGGACATTCCAACATGATATTTGTTGGGATATACAAGGGCTATTCGAATACATCCCTTGCAATTTTTCCTGATTGTACCGATCTCCGATTCAGCATATCTTTTATTTGTCTTTCCGGTTTTCGATACCATGTTTTTTATTTAATTCGCCTTTCTTCTTAAAAAGGTCGGGATATCAAGATCATTATTGTCCATTACTATGCCCTTGTATCCTCTGTAAGTAGATCCGGCTGATTCACCGGCTGCTTTTTTTTGTCGTATAAAAGTTGGCTCATCAAAATTAACTGCATCTTTCAAGTCATCATCAGTAATATCTCTTATCTTTCCCCTGAGTCCATTATCCCTGAATTTTCCAGGCACCGATGATTCATAGTTTGTACCTATTCCTGTTGCAATAACGGTAACTCTCATCTCATCGTTAAGGGATTCATCAACTACAGTTCCCCAGATAATATCGGCATCCTCACCCACTTCTTCATATATTCTATCGGAAGCTTCCGTCATTTCCTCCATTGTTAATTCACTGGTGCACGTTATGTTCATTAATACACCTTTTGCACCGGAAATTGAGATATCTTCAAGCAGTGGATGGGAGATAGCCCTTTCAGCAGCTTCTTTTGCCCGATTAGCACCACTTGCTATACCTGTGCCCATTATGGCCATGCCTGACCTTAACATAGTTGTTCTAACATCCGCAAAATCAAGATTAACCAGACCCGGCATCATAATAAGATCGGTAATTCCCTTAACGGAATGAAGAAGAATTTCATCTGTTTTTTTAAACATATCGACCATCTTTGCATTTTTTTCCGCAATTCCTCTCATCCTGTCGTTGGGTATTATGATTACTGTATCGGCAACTTCCTTTAATGTAGCAATTCCTTCGTCTGCCTGTTTTGATCTTTTTTTCCCTTCAAATGAAAATGGTTTTGTTACTACTGCAACAGTCAACGCTTTAATTTCTTTGCAAATTTCTGCTATAATCGGTGCAGCTCCAGTGCCAGTACCACCGCCGAATCCAGCGGTAATAAAAACCATGTGGCTGCCTGCAAGAGCATCCTTTATTGTTTCTTTACTTTCAAGTGCAGCTTCACTTCCGACTTTAGGATCAGCGCCGGCGCCAAGTCCTTCGGTGCGCCTTTCTCCAATCTGCAGTTTGAGCTGTGCCTTTGAATTTTCAAGCGCCTGGGCATCCGTGTTTGCCGCAATAAACGTAACCCCCTGCAAATTGGATTCGATCATATTGTTTATTGCGTTTCCGCCTGCGCCACCTACCCCGATAACCTTGATCTTTGCAGAATTATTATTATCTATACAACTAAACATGCTCTCCCCCCTCTTACAAATAATGCCCTAACCTTTTGGAAGTTCTATAACTTATCGCTATTATTGTATTTTATGAGTTTGGTTAAATTACATCCTTAAACCATTTCCTCATCCTTGTTATTATACGGTTGAAAATGTTTTTATCGCGAATCCTGAAATTCTTTCTTGCTGTCTGGTTTTTAGCACCATATATAACCAGCCCGACACCGGTAGCATACATGGGATTGTTTACAACATCAACCAGACCCTTGATTCCCATGGGTTTGCCAAGCCGGGTTGGAAAATTGAAAACTGATTCTGCAATCTCCGTCGCATCACTCAAAAGAGCTGATCCGCCTGTCAGAACAATACCTGACGAAATCAA
>DAOURZ010000483.1 GCA_030627475.1 Deltaproteobacteria bacterium
AAATAAGGGATATACTGGTCATATCAACTCCGCAGGATCTTCCACTTTTCAAAAAGCTTCTCGGTGACGGCTCTCTTTGGGGTTTATCTTTTTCCTACGCTGAACAACCACATCCCGAAGGACTTGCACAGGCATTTATACTCGGCCGCAAATTTATAGGCAACAACGATATATGCATGGTACTTGGCGACAATGTGTTTTACGGTCATGGTCTTTCCAAACAGTTAGTAATGTCCGAAAATAGGAATAACGGCGCAACCGTTTTCGGATACTGGGTAAAAGATCCGCAAAGGTATGGCGTGGTAGAGTTTGACAGTTCCGGCAACGCAGTCAACATAGAAGAAAAACCTGATAAGCCCAAATCAAACTATGCAGTCACCGGGTTGTATTTTTATGATAACCAGGTCATTGATATTGCTGCCGGTCTTAAGCCTTCAGCACGAGGCGAGCTGGAAATTACGGACGTAAACAAGGCTTATCTTAAAATGGGAAAACTTCACGTTGAAAAGCTTGGAAGGGGAATAGCATGGCTCGACACCGGAACCCATAAAACGCTTATGCAGGCATCCAGCTTTATTGAAGCAATCGAAAACCGGCAGGGGCTAAAGGTGGCATGCATTGAAGAAATAGCTTACAAAAAGGGCTATATAGATGCAAGCCAGGTGGAAAAGCTTGCTCAGCCTCTGCTGAAAAACAATTACGGTAACTATTTGATAGAAATGCTTAAATACGATACAAAATGAATATTATTACTACATCGCTGGAAGGAGTCCTGATAATTGAGCCCATGGTCTTTAAAGATAACAGGGGCTTTTTTCTGGAAACATATAATCAAAACAAATATCAAAAAGCAGGAATTAACCGGTGTTTTGTTCAGGACAATCTTTCTTATTCCGTAAACGGTACTTTAAGAGGCCTTCACTTTCAGATCAGGCATCCACAGGCAAAACTTGTTCAGGTTATTACAGGTGAAATATTTGACGTGGCGGTTGATATCAGAAAGGGTTCCTCAACTTTCGGCAAGTGGACAGGTGTTATTCTTTCGGAACATAATAAAAGGCAGTTGTTTATTCCTGAAGGCTTTGCTCATGGTTTCTGCGTACTTAGCAATACTGCACATTTTTTGTATAAATGCTCGGATTTTTATGCTCCTGATGACGAAGGTGGAATAATATGGTCTGATCCGAATATTGGTATTGAATGGCCTGTTAAAGATACTTTAATCTCGGGAAAAGATAAGTATTATCCATGTCTTTGCGAGCTTCTTGACGAACAACTCCCAATTTTTGGAGAAAAATCATGAAAATTCTTGTAATCGGCTCAAATGGCCAGCTTGGAGATGAACTTTTAATTCAGGGCAATAATTTTGGTTATGAAATATTACCTGCTGATCTTCCTGATTTAGATATAACCAATAAGACTCAGATTAAAGACAAACTGGAAAAATCCAGACCTTTATTTGTTGTAAATGCAGCCGCATATACAAATGTTGATAAAGCGGAAACGGAT
>DAOURZ010000285.1 GCA_030627475.1 Deltaproteobacteria bacterium
TCGCATTAAAAATTATACGGCTCCGGTTAATTCCATGCGGTTGAACAAGAAAACACCCTGTGCCAGGACTTCCTGCTGTGAAGACTGCAAAAGCCCTGAGCGTATTTGTAATATCTGGACAATAACCGAGAAATCGTTTCCAAAGGGAAGAATCAAGATCGTTTTGATTAACGAGGATATGGGATTTTAAGAAACAAAATCAAGCATCAAGTTTCTCAAGTCTGTAGCGTAGCGAATCAAAGCTTATATTAAGATATTTTGCAGCCTTTGTTTTTGACCCATTTGTCTTTTGCAGAGCTTTTTTTATCAAAAGTCTTTCGATCCTTGCCAACTCCTTATTCAAGCTTATGCCTTCTTCAGGAATGTCGGTGCTTAAAGCAGTATCATCATCCATATCGTCGGTTTCAGGCATAACGAGATTTTCCGGTAAAATTATATTCGTAGTCTCAAGGGCGACACTTCTTTCGATAATATTTTCCAGTTCCCTTACATTTCCTGGAAAAGGATGCCCCATAAGGAGCCTAAGGGCATAAGGAGATATCTTTTTGATCTCCTTTTTGAATTCTTTTGAATACTTTTCTATGAAATAGCTTGCTATCAGGGGAATGTCTTCATTCCTTTCCCTTAAAGGCGGAATTTTTACAGGAATTACGTTGAGCCTGTAATAAAGATCTTCTCTGAAATCGCTATGTTTAACTTTTTGCTCAAGATTCTGATTTGTGGCGGAGATGATTCTTGCATCCACCTTGATATCTGCTGTACTCCCAATCCTTCTGAAGGTTTTTTCCTGAACTACTCTGAGGAGTTTGACCTGAAGAAACGGAGGCAACTCACCGATTTCGTCAAGAAAAATTGTTCCTTTGTGGGCGATCTCAAAAAGACCGGGTTTATCAGCATGGGCTCCGCTGAATGATCCCTTCATATAACCAAACAGTTCGCTTTCCAGGAGATTTTCCGGTATGCCGCCGCAGTTTATAATAACAAGAGGCTTATCTTTTCTGGAACTGTTTTCATGAATTGCTTTGGCAACCAGCTCTTTACCTGTGCCGCTTTCACCGGTAATCAGAATATTGGCAGTAGTATCCGCTACTTTTTTAATAAGGGAATAGACCTTTAACATTTCCTTGCTTTTTCCGATTATATGCCCAAAGGAAAGAGCATCCTTCGCATCTTTCATGAAAACAGCATCTTCTTTTTTGATACCTTTCTTGCCAAGCGCATCCTTTATCACAGCCTTGAGATCATCAACATCAAAATTCTTTTCAAGATAGTCGTATGCTCCTTCTTTCATTGCAGCAACTGCTGTCTCCCCGGAAGCGTAAGCTGTGATTAATATAACCATGGTTTCCGGTGAGATTTCCTTGATACTTTTTAAAACATCAATCCCATCAATTTTGGGCATCTTCAGATCAGTAATGGCCAGGTCAAATTTATGTTTTTTGCAAAGACCTAACGCTTTTTTACCTCCGGACGCAGAAATAACTTCATAGCCCTCTCTAACAAGCAGTATCTCAAGAAATTCTCTCATTCCCTGATCATCATCAACAACGAGAATCTTCGCCATCTGAGGCCTCCTGTCGCGGCAGCAACACTATGCAATCCGTGCCTTTTCCCGGTTCGCTTTTGATTCTGATTTTTCCCATGTGGCTCTCCACAATTCTGTTTACAATTGCCAGTCCAAGACCTGTGCCATTTTCCTTTGTTGTGTAAAAAGGTTCAAATATTTTCTCCTGACTTTTTTCTTCGATTCCATGGCCGGTATCGCTTATTCGTATCTCAAGATATTTTTTTCTATCAGTGGTTTTTATTTTCAATCTTCCACCCTCGGGCATTACCTGAACGGCATTTAGAATAAGGTTCCAGATTACCTGCCTTATTTCTGCCTTGTTTCCATATATACCGGTTTGGTTGCACAAATTCTTGATTATTTCAATATCTTCACACCATTCAGGACTAAAGCGAATAGATTCGAGGAGATCATCTATAATGGCTTCAATGTTAATAGCCTTTCGTTCAGATCGTTTCGGCCTTGCAAGAAGAAGGAAGTCTTTAACAAAGCCTTCGAGACGATCCTTTCCTCTCAGAATGATCTGCATAAGCTTTTTATCTGTTTCATCCAGACTAATATTTTTGCTCAACATCTGGATCGGCCCGCTGATTGATGCAAGAGGATTTCTTATTTCATGGGCGAGGCTTGCTGCCATTTCACCAACAAAAGCAAGCCTTTTATTTTTTTCAATCTGACCTTCCATTTCTTTAATAACCGTTAAATCCTGAAAAATCAGAATATTGCCGATTTTTTCTTTATTACCGTCGACAAGATTGGAAACAGAACAACCCAGTATTTTTCCCAAATCCACAACTTCAAACCTGCTTCCCGGTTTCCATTGGTCTTTTTTATTCAGCGTACTTGAAAGATGAGGAAAAACATCATTAATTTTTTTATTTATAATTTGGGAACGTAACAAACCGGTAATCTTTTCAGCTCCTCTGTTAAAGTATTTTATAATTTCATTGAGATCGAATGTTAGGATTCCCGTGTCCACAGACTCAATTATGCTTTTGTGCAGCAGGTCAAGCTGATCAAATGCGCTTTCTTTTTCAGCCAGGAGATCCCTGGCCATTTTTTCCTGCCTGGCTGCAAAACTTGTTAGTAATGCAATAATATAGAAAGATACGATATGGATAAAAATTCTCGAAAAAACATAACCTGCGCTGGAATTATAATCGTAACCCA
>DAOURZ010000222.1 GCA_030627475.1 Deltaproteobacteria bacterium
AGAAAAGGTAAAAAACGCTTACAGAAAAGTTGGCATCTCCAATAACGTTAAATCCTTTTTCAATGATATGGGGCAGCAATACAAAAATGCTGATCTAATTATCTGCAGAGCGGGCGCTACTACCGTGGCAGAATTAACGGCTATTGGTAAAGGTGCGCTGTTAATACCATACCCTTTTGCGGCAGACGACCATCAGGTTTTAAATGCAAAAACGCTGTCAGATGCAGGTGCTGCGGAAATAATTTTTCAAAAGGAACTTGGCGGCAGATTACTTGCGAAGAAAATCAGGTACTATGCATCAAATTACAAGGCACTTGGTAATATGGCAAAAATGGCAAAGAAACTTGGCAAACCGGATGCAGCAGATACGATTGTTGATGATTGCTATAAACTGATAATTGATAGTTGATAATTGGTGGAATCGCTTTGCTCTGTCTTTTTTATAAAATAAATTAAATACCTTCAATCAACAATCAACAATCAATTATCAATTATAAACATGTATCTTAAAAAATATCACATACACTTTACAGGAATCGGCGGAATAGGAATGAGCGGCATTGCCGAGCTCCTTATTAATCTTGGATATAAGGTATCGGGCTCTGACATAAGGTCATCAGACATTACAAGACATTTGAAAAGACTTGGCGCAGTCATATTTGAAGGGCATTCCGAAGATCAGGTTTGCGGAGCTGATGTTGTTGTTACATCATCTGCAATCAAGGCGGATAATCCTGAAATTATTGCTGCAAAAAAAGCCTCAATTCCTTTAATCCCAAGAGCAGAAATGTTGGCCGAACTTATGAGGTTAAAGTACAGTGTGGCGGTTGCTGGAGCGCATGGGAAAACATCAACAACTTCAATAATTGCTTCTGTCCTGAGTATAGGAGGACTTGATCCAACAGTGGTTATCGGTGGCAAACTTAAAGGCATAGGCTCGAATGCGCTTCTTGGCAGCGGTGACTTTATAGTAGCTGAAGCTGATGAAAGTGATGGCTCTTTCCTTAAAATGTCTCCCACTATAGCAGTAGTAACCAATATAGATAGAGAGCATCTTGATTTTTATGAAGACTTGAATTCCATAAAAGAAGTATTTTTAAATTTCATTGACAAAATACCTTTCTATGGCCTTGCCGTGCTTTGCCTTGACAATGAGCCTGTTCAGGAAATTATTCCCGGGATCAGAAAACGCTTTACTACCTATGGAATGACTACCCAGGCTGATTTTTATGCAAAAAACATTGTATTCCGCAATCAAAAAAGCAGGTTTGATATTTATCATATGGGCGATCTGCTTGGAAACATAACTTTAAATCTTCCCGGCACCCATAATGTTTATAACTCTCTGGCAAGCATTGCTGTTGGAATTGAACTGGATATTTCTTTTGATAAGATCAAGTGCGCGCTGGAAACTCTTGAGGGGGTTCAGCGACGTCTGGAGGTTAAAGGGGAAGCAAGGGGTATTACAATTGTTGACGACTACGGACATCATCCTACAGAGATTAAAGCTACTTTGAGAGCGGTAAAAGAAAGCTGGCCGGACAGGCGTATAATTGCAGTTTTTCAACCGCACCGCTATACCAGAACAAAAGCGCTTTTCAATGAGTTTACGCGCTCATTCTACCAATCAGACCTGCTCGTAGTTCTTCCGGTTTATCCTGCTGGTGAAAAAAAAATAGAGGGAATAAATGGCCATGGTCTTTGTGAGGGGATTAGAATACACGGACATAAAGAAGCTGTTTTCAAAGAAAGTTTCAAAGAGGCTGTTTCATACCTAAAGAAAATATTAAAGCAGGGAGATATGCTTATTACTCTCGGTGCGGGAGATGTATGGAAAATCGGGGAAGAGATACTGAAAGAATTGAAAATTGAAAATTGAAAATTGGTGGTGCAACCCTAAACCCATTTATAATGCTTGATTCTGATTCAAAAATATGGCTTGAACGCCGGTTTAAAGAAAGTGTCAGATTTGACGAATCCATGTCAAAGCACACATCTTTGTGGGTGGGAGGTACGGCAGATGCTTTTGTCATGCCTGAAAAGCCTGAAGAACTTGTAGAGCTTATCAAGTGGTCACGGCAGAATGATATTCCTTATCTTGTTATTGGAGACGGGACAAATCTTCTTGTAAAAGACAGTGGCATACGAGGAATTGTAATTATACTTACAAGATGTCTGAAACGCATTAGTAAAAGAGATACGGGAAAAGACGGCATTATTGTTACTGCTTTGGCTGGGGCAAGGATGCAGGCACTTTGCTCTTTTGCTGTTAAGAACAACCTCAAAGGGATGAATTTTGCTATCGGCATTCCCGGTACGGTGGGTGGAGGTGTAATGATGAATTCCGGAACCGCCCATGGATTAATAAAAAGCGTTCTTGATTCCATAAAAATTTTGCTTCCTGACGGTCATATTAAAATCATTATGAAAGAAAATCTAAATTTTGATTACAGAAGGCTGTCTCTGAAAGATGAAGTAAAAGAAGCTAATCAAGGCAGACCTATTATATTGGGGGCATGCTTCCGTCTGCATCCTTCAGACCCGCACGAGCTCCAAAAAGATGCTGAAAAAAAGCTGAAAGCAAGAAAAGAAAGACAGCCCAGGAGTCTGCCGAGCGCAGGATGCTTTTTTAAAAACCCTTTATCCGGAAAAACAGCGGGAGAGCTTATCGATCTGGCCGGGCTTAAAGGCAAATCAACAGGTGGAGCAGAAATTTCATTAAAACATGCCAATTTTATTATTAATAAAGATAGAGCATCGGCCTCCGATATACTGGCGCTTATAGAACTTGTTCAGGAAACAGTATCAAAAAAGTTCAACATTAATCTGGAGCTGGAGGTAAAAATTGTTGGGCAATAAGCATATAAGAAAAAACTATTACAAAGGCGCACCATCTAAAAAAAATGTCAGAATATTTCAACGTTTTGTTTTCTGTTTCAAGATAATGACCGCAATTGGCATTTTAACTGTAATGAGCTTTGCTTTTATTCTGGCTCATGATTGCATTACACAATGCAACTATTTCAGGGCCGAGAATATAGTCATTAGAGGAGCGCATCGGCTTTCGAAACAGCAGATTCTTGAACAGGCAAATATAAAGAAAGGAATCAATATTCTTTCCGTAAACCTTTCGGCAATAAGAAACACATTGCTGGCGCATTCATGGATAGCTGAGGCTGAAGTCAGAAGAGAGCTGCCTGACATGATAACTATCGGGATTAAGGAGCATAAACCGCTTGCTATTTTAGATATTGGCCGCAAGTTCCTGATAAATGTTAATGGAGAAGTATTTAAAGAATGGACTCAATCGGATCCTGATATTTTGCCAATTGTCAGCGGACTTCAATTTTCAGATCTGAATGTTTCAGGTGAGTTACGCAGCACAGCTTTTAATGCAGTAATGGAAGTTTTACGTCTTGGCCGGGAGCCTGACACCATTCTTCCAAACAAAAGAATAAAAAAAATTCGAGTGGACGGACAAATAGGTCTTACCCTATACGCATTTGATCAAGTAAGGGTAATAAAGCTGGGCTATAATGATTATACAAACAAGTATGAAAGGCTTGAAAACGTACTTTTCTACCTGAA
>DAOURZ010000129.1 GCA_030627475.1 Deltaproteobacteria bacterium
AGAAATTCATTAATCGCTGTTTTTCTTTCATTATAATCCGATGCCTTGATAATCGTTCTGTAATTTTTCTTTACATCACTCCATTTAGGGCCGCTTCTCGAATTATTTCTAAGGGCCTTGTAAATTTCCCCTGTCGCCTCGAAGGCCCTATCCTGATTGTTAATCTTTTTCTTAAACCGGTGATCTGTCCATGTATCGGATATTACATCCGGCGCATGCCCGGCCTCTGCATGGCCGATATTGGGTGCTACAGATTTGAAAACATTATACCATGGATAAACTGAATTCCAGTCCTGGTGGAGGCCTGTAAAATTTTGGTGAGACCATGTATCCGCAAAAGTGTGTAGCGCAATACCCATCCTGTAAGGATTATTACTCTTTAGAGCAGCACCGAGCAAGGCTTTCGCATTATTAGAATTGGGAGTTGTGTTCAAGCTGTTTTTTTGCTTATTTATTTCGATGTTATTATCACCAGGGAGAAAATGGAATGGTGTATAAACATATTTTTGTACATATGGATCCAACGATCTTGGGGAAAGAGATTGTGTCATGATCGGATAATAGTATCCGCCATTCGCTCTGATTTTTTCAGGAAATATTGCTTTATTTCCGTTGATAGAGAAAAACCCTTCATTGTTGTCATCGACAAATTGAGAAGCATAAGCAATGATATCCGCTTTATCGTATTCCGTCATCTTTACTAATGAATAAACAAGATTGTAATGAAAATCTTTTTCCATGATTTGCCTCCTTTGTTTGGTTTTCCCAGCACTTACTTGGGGAAGTTAATTCGTCCAGGTTCCTAAAAGGTTTCACAAAAAATCTCCTATATTTTTATCCTATCTGTCAGTATCAAAGAGAATAAAATCTTTTACAGCGTGCCAGTCGTCATCCATCAACATAAAGTAGCCGAAGTTTTCATATTCGTATACGGCAGGGTCTGTTTTCGGGTTATATGGAATTTCCGGTCTGGTAGAATATACCAACTGTCCCAGATACAATCCATCTGCTATTCTTACTACTTCGTCGAAACAGAGGTGGTCAGGGGGCATAGTATGAAATTCAGGCCAGCGATAATTGAACTGCAGGAGCTCCTTGTTCCTGTTTTCCGGGTTAAATGACTTACCGTTTGCAGCGATAAAGTAAAAACTTTTTACATGAATTTCCTTCCTTCTCTCCTCTTCATCAGGATACTCCACAACCATTCCTGTTTTATCCAGATGTTCAATAAAAGCAGTAACGGGAAGCGAAAGATCAATGTTCTTTTTATACGTATTTGTGCCGAGTATGACAGGTTCCACCCCTTCATAGTACCGTGCATTATCTCCGAGATACCTCTTTATATCATTCACCGTAGTGCTTGTAAATGTTTTGCCTGACCATGGAGAGAATGGCCTGACCGACGGATATAGATCGTTCAGGACACTCCGGTCAAATTTCTTCAAAAAACCGGCATTCTTGAAAGACACAACGCCTCCGTGCAAAAAGCCGTTAATGCCATCGGGCCGTTCACCACACATAAAAATCTTGTGTAACTCATCAAAATATTTATTTTTAAAGGACTCTCCTTTTTGGATGCCCTCATAAATATCCTGAAGATAATGCAGAATGGTTGGCCGGTCTCCCAGTGCTTCTTGAATGGCTTTGCTCTCAGGACATTCCATAAAGGTAAATGTGGTAAATTTTTCATGCAGATCATCAGCTATTGTATATGTAAGATCAGGAAAGAGGTTGTTCTTTTCATGAAGCCATGTGTCATCCATGAGAACAAAATACCCGAAATTTCTGTACTTATAATCTTGCGCTTGCACTTTTGAACTGTATTTTTCAAAAAGGTGTGTTAGAGCAGTGGCATAGTAGAGCTTGCCGAGGTAAAGGCCTTTTGATATCTCTACTATTTCGTCTATAAGAAGCCTGTTGGGAAGACGATTCGACAGGCTTTCCCATCGATAGTTCAAGGCGATGACTTCCTTTTCCGGATGTTCAGAGTCTACTGAAAGGGCTTTCCGGGCAATAAAAAGTCCGCCTTTTGCGTGTAGCCACGACCGCTGTTTTCTTTCAGGCTTTGGGAGACTTTCCATATCTATGACAGTAGAAAGAAGATAGTTTGAAAGTTTATTTACAATGTTTTTGTTTTCCTTCCTGAAAGAATTTATTCCAAGCCAGGCCGTTTCTTTGCTATCTTTAAAGCTTTCTGTCAATTCGCCAAATCTCTTTGGGTCAATTTTTTTGAAGTTTTTGCCTGCCCAGGGAGATGTCCCGGAAAACACTCTTCCGTAAAGGGTCTGAAGAATGTCAGGCACTTCTTTGATTTCAAGCTTTCGACAGGCATCTTCAACTACTGTACAAATATCAAGCCCTGTTTTAAGACTGATCGTAATGCCATGATAATAGCCGTCCATATCCCCGGGAGGTTTTCCGCAAAGGAAGAGCGTATCCAGTTTTTTCCCTGTTTCTCCATGAGATTTACCCTTGTTCAAAATCTCTGTGTAGTAATGAATAAGTTCTAAAGGGGTTTTCTTGCCCTTCATATCTTCTCTCAATATCTCCTGAAGAAGCGGGTCTTGCATATTACATGATTCGACAAATGTGAAAGGTCGCGACAGTTCAACAACAGAAACGTTTCTAACCGTTTTATCCGTATTTTGATTGCAGGCCGGAAGAAACAATAATGACAACATAATACAGATTGCTTTGATTTTCATAATATTACCTCCTGTTTCCCTTTTTTATAAGGTCATCTGCTTTTTCTGTAAAACCATCATGAGCAAAAAAACAGACCATCATCGTCTCAAGACCCGCCTTTTGCATCTCTCAAAGGGGGCTCAGCCTCTGAAATCGAACAAATCCGACCCAAATCTGTGCACCTACTTGGGGAAGTTATTTCGTTCACGTTCCTTATGCAGTTTATAACTTCAAATTTTTCAGTTAGCAAGTGTTTCATTCTTTGTTGTACCCGATAGGGCATGGGGGACATTACGAAATTATCAGCATTGTTTTTATATTGCAGATGTTGTATTATTTGATATGTAGCTTAGGAACGTGGACGAATTATGGAATCCATTATAATAATTTTTTGTAAACGTATACAAATTTAAAAAATGTGCAAATTCCTTTTGATTGATAAACACTATGCCGGCAAATATATAATTCTATTTTTTACTGCCGTATGTGTCATTGCTTTGGCCGGATACATATACAGTGAACCTTTATTCAAATATATCACCAAATATTACTATCTTTTCTCCGATAAAGAAAAAATCGAAAGCTTTATGGCTTCCTATGGAAATGGAATAGGAGCACCTGCGGTTTTTATTACAGTTCAGGTCTTACAGGTACTGTTCGCACCTGTTCCAGGTGAAGCAAGCGGTTTTATCGGAGGATATCTTTTCGGAATAACCAGGGGTTTTATATATTCAAGCATTGGCCTTACTATAGGATCATGGATAAATTTTTTAATCGGACGATTTCTCGGAGAACATTATGTTAGAAAACTTATTCCAGCCAAACAACTAAACAAGTTCGATACTATCATAAAACGCCAGGGCGTTATTGCTGTTTTTATTTTATTCGTTTTTCCAGGCTTTCCAAAAGACTGCCTCTGCTTTTTCCTTGGTTTTAGCGCTATTCCGTTAAAGCTCTTCTTGATACTCGCTTCTATTGGACGTATGCCCGGAACATTTATGTTAAGCCTTCAAGGCTCATTGCTTATTGAACAGAGCTATGAAATGTTTGCTCTTATTTTTGGCATATGTATCGTATTAATATTTATAGCTTTTCGTTATAAAGAAAAGCTATATAAATGGATAGAAAAAATTAATGGAACTAAAATAACCTGAGAACGTTGACGATTGCATAAAATAATGATAATATCTTTTTTTGCCATCAGAAATCATAAGGGAGGAGGAAGGAGGAGAAAAATTGGCATTCTGGACTGTAAGAGAAGCACTCAGTCAGACAAATAAATTACGACGTTCGTTTTACGAACTATTGAGAGACGACCTTGACCAATTTATGGTCAGTTATGCCCTTATAGATTCCTATAAAAATTTTCTAAGCAAAAACATCCTTTACCCTTTTGTTGAAAAGCGTGAGCTTAAACCACGTGCCCGCATTCCTGACGTGGAATATGAATGTCAGAATACTTTCCTGGTAATTTTTGTTGAAGATACAATTCCCGCTGTTCACAAGAAGTATATCAGGTTTTTCGATTTAAACAAAACCACCAAAATGAATCTCCTGCATTCCAAAACGCTTCGACTTTCAGACCACTTCGACAGAAATCAGAAATACCTCGACTCTGTTCATTTTTATGACTTTATTAAAAGTCTTCTTCCTGTAGATTACGCCCTTATTATTCAAAGAGCTCCGGGTATTAAAAAAAGAGACTGCTACAATCTTTCTCATTTTCATGTAAAAATTGACTGGCCGATTGCAGCCGCAGCCGAAGATCTGGCTCAAAGTCTTCGCTATATATCAAAAGATTTGTATGAAAAAGGAGATAAATACGCAGAGGATATACAAAAAAAATTTTTTGAGTGCTATGGCCTTTCTGCCTCTGCCGGTGGACGAAGAACTGCCGCTATTGTAGCAGCCCAGTATCTGAAAAAAATTCCATGTATTAGTACCGTGTATGTAGGAAGCAGCGAATCAAGGGCTTTGATGCGAATTTCCGAAAGAGGAATATCAAGGTCAATTCTTATGAAGTTTACAGACAAAGAATTACGCCTGATTGCAAAGGCAAACAGCCTTACGCCAAGCACTTTCAAGAAAAACTACATGGTTGCACATGAAGGAAAGGATGGCATTTTCATATTTCAGGCAACCTATTGCTATACAAACCATTCAAGACCGCCTGATGATGGAAAACTTCATGAACTTAAATCCGATCTACACTGGCTTACAGTCGGCGCTCAACATATAATCCCAAAACCTGGTGTAAGGAAATATCCCCCTCTTCCGATCAACGTAATCTATACTTAGGAACGTGGACGAATTAACTTCCTAAACTATGCGCATCACAGCTTCAGGCCACCTTTGCCCGATCTCAAATCCCA
>DAOURZ010000392.1 GCA_030627475.1 Deltaproteobacteria bacterium
CATAAGCCAGAAGGAGAGCTTGCTTGTTTTTAGGAAACTTTTCTGCTAATTCATTGATTGGTATATAGTTTTTCGTAAATGCAACTCCGGTGAGAATAGATTGTCTTCTATCCATTATTATTTCTGCGATTCCATCACTTACCCACTGGGCAACTCCTTCATCAAGCCATTTAGGCAGTCTTTTCTCCGGGATATAACGATGAAGAAGAAGATGACACAATTCATGTTTCAGGGTTATTCGAAGGCTAAAAGGGGAAATGTTCATCCTCGAATAGTCTATTACAATGATTTTTTTTTGTGGAACGGCGTATGCAACAACGAAATCATTCCTTGCCATCTTTCGGAAGGTCTGCCTGTTTTTAACAAGAAGCACTTTTGGCTCGTAATCCAATTTCCATTTAAGCTTTTTTTCAAGTTCTGCAATTAGTCCGGGATAGATATTTATAACTTCCTTTACAGCATTTTTAACAGGTTCTTCAAACAGTACGCAAACTCCATTTTTTGTGATTGAATTGAGTTGTTCTCCGTAGAGGGGTTTGAAAAAAAAGATAACAAGAGCAAATAAAGAGATAAGAAATATTTTCCTCATGGTAATGTACCTGTAGTTCATCTCCAACTATGCATCACAGCTTCAGGCCACTTTTGCTTGATTTTAAATCAAGTCTCAAATCCCGAACATATTGAAATTGCCTAATATATTTTTTGCGATCTAAGTCTGTATTTGAGACCAGGGTAAATTCAACCTGAAGCTATGCGCCTACTTGATGAAGTTAATTCGTGCATGTTTCTTGTGTGAAAAGTTATCGACTAAATTTTAATTTTAGGCTATATAATTTTGACAGGTAAATAATTTAATGCAAGCGTAAATCAGAATTGCTGAGCGTAAACAAAAGACGTTGTAATTATTCAGGTTCCAAAAAATCAGGAGATGAGAAAATAATGGGTAATATTTCAGGAAGATTAATCAGTTTGATTTTTATTTCCGTTGTAATTTTATGGCCTTCAACTTCATCGGCAGTTGATCTATATCTACCTGAAGTCAATGCAAAATCCGGACAATCCATTGATGTTCCGATTATGATTGACCGTGTCAGGAATCTGGCCGGTGTGAAATTGGTTTTAAGATATGATTCAGGAATTCTCAAATTCCAAAAGAGCTCAAAAACAAAAAAAAGCGGTTCGATGATGCACATTGTTAACGACAAAAAACCTGGCAAACTAATTATTGTTATGGCGACTGCAAAGGGAATCAAAGGAGAAAATTTTTCTATTCTTAACCTTATGTTTGAAATCAAAAAAGGTCTTGCCGGAAAACAGATCACTATTATAAAAATTGAAGAGGTTCAATTAATGACCGATCAACTGAAAGAAGTGAAATGTAATACAAAGGTCAATCCTATCATTATTTTGCCTTGATATTTTATTGTTTCAGTCCCGATATCTTCTGAAGAATATAATTTTTTTCGGCATTCTTAATAACAGCCCAAAAGTAGTTTACACTTTTCTAATTTTTACTCGACAGTTCTAAGTTTTCGTAACCCATTGAAATTATTAATAGCGACAAAATCGGAGCAAAATTTTCGTAACCAATGGGTTATTAGATTACGGTTCAGAAACTTCGGAAAATTTTGGACTGTCGAGTGCTCATGTAATTCCCTACACATATCCGATGTTCACGCAGTGGTACGCCCGATTTTGCAGTCCAAATCGTGATTCATTGGAACTGATCAAGACGAAAAGGAAATCTCTTATGCCGGAAAAAATATGTGTAATGCCGCAAACAAGGATTGAAGTGGTCTGTAATAATTGCTCCGGAAGTATTTGTATGCATTGTATGCAGCTATTTCTGTTGATTTTTTTTGCCGTTTTCCTGAATGTTGCAGCAGCTTTTGGCGCTGAAGACAAGTGCGATTTTATAGCAAAAAAC
>DAOURZ010000151.1 GCA_030627475.1 Deltaproteobacteria bacterium
ATTTTAAAAATCTATTTTGAAATCAATAGGTTACTGTTGTTTTGCTTGGGGGAAACTTCAGATTAATAGGCCATAGAATTGTTGATTGATAACTTTTCAATAAGCTATGGTAACGTTTGATATATAGATATAGTTTACAAACAACCCGCAAATTTAATTTTGGAAATTGCTCATAAGCCGCTACTAAGCTCATTGATTACCTTGAGAAGCTGTTGGCTGCTTTTTGATATGATTTGGGAAAATTCCTTCTGTTTTTTGTTCAGTGTTCCGTAAAATGGTTTTTGAATAAGTTCAGCCATACCAATAATGCTGTTTAGTGGCGATCGAAGTTTGTGGGCCATTTCGGAGGACAATAAAGGGCCTGAAATGTCGGTATCCCCGGTAGGGTCAATAAGGGTAGTGTCATCAATAAGCCGTTTTATCCTCAGCATTACCTTAACTCGTGTTATTAACTCAAGGTTATCAACAGGTTGCACTATATAGTCATCCGCCCCTATTTCCAATCCCCTGATCCTGCTTTTCAGGTCAGCGGCGGTAGCCGTCAGAAAGATGATAGGGATATGCTTTGTCTGTTTATTTTTCTTAAGGATGGTGCAGACCTCAAAGCCGTTCATTTTTGGCATGTGAATATCAAGAAGGATAACGTCAGGGGATTCTTTTTTGACCATCTCCAAACACTCTTTGCCATCTTCTGCTGATATTATCCTGCAACCTATATAGGACCTTAATGTTTCGCATATTACAAAAGAAACGTCTTTATTGTCTTCAACAACTAAAATTGTGGACATAAGCACCTCTTGGGAATGGTTAAATTCCCTATTCTTTATGGGACAAATCCAGCCATTCCTCAACCTTTTTTAGCAGGTCCTTCGGCATTACCGGTTTTGAAATATAATCACTGCAACCTGACGCAAGCACCTTTTCCCTGTCTCCCTTCATAGCCTTGGCTGTGAGGCCGATGATCGGAATTTCTTTTAGTTCTTTTGTTTCCTTTATACGTTTTGTTGCATCAAATCCATCCATGACCGGCATCTGCATATCCATCAAGATCAGATCCGGCCTGTTTTCCCTGGCTATATCAATAGCTTCCTGTCCGTTCTTTGCAATATAGATTTTGTAATCTGCCAACATCAGTATTTCCTTGAAAAGAATCAGATTGTCGGGCCTGTCCTCGGCTATCAAAATCTTTGCCTGCTCTAACTTCTTCTCTCTTTTTTTTCCCTGACGAATAGTTGTTTCAGTGGCATGTTCGTATAATATCTCATTTATTTTAGAAAGAAGGGTATTCTTATCTATTTGTCCCTTTACAATTACTCCCTTTACATTTTTACCAAGATTCTTTTTTTTATCCTCTGTGAGATCCGCAGCAGTAAGGACTATTACCGGCAGATCTTTTAGATCTTCTCTCTTTTGAACCTCTTCAAGAACCTTAAAACCGTTCATTTCCGGCATGTGCAGGTCAAGGAGGAGCAGATCAGGAATATATCTGTTTAAAAGCAGAAGTCCTTCTGAACCGGTTAAAGCAGATGTCAGGTGGTAGTTTTCTTTTTTGAAAATTATGTTCATTTCCCTTATAATAATCGGATCATCGTCTATTATCAGAATTCTCCCTGTCTTCTTGTCTGGAGCCGGAAGCTTTTTTACGGTCTCTTGAACCAGAGCTGTTTTTATTTTTTCTTTCCAATTTTCTTCATCCGGTCTTAATTTGCTTCTCCTGTTTTTTAACAATGTTATGGTAAATGTAGAGCCCTTTCCCTGCTCACTTTCCACCGTTATCTTTCCGCCTATTAATTTGACCAGATTATAGCTGATACTGAGCCCGAGGCCTGTGCCGCTGTATTCTTTTGTTAATGAACCATCCACCTGGCGAAAGGGTTCAAAAATATACTTTAATGCATCAGACGGTATTCCTATTCCGGTATCGCTCACCTTTATGACAACTGTATCATGGGACTCTTCCCTCTCAACCATGCCGGATATGCTGATCCCGCCTTTTTCGGTAAACTTGGCTGCATTTCCGACAAGATTTATTAAAATCTGTCTTAACTTATCAATATCACAATAAATAAAAATGTCATCATCAATATCTATGGCAAGAGAGATGCCTTTATTCTCAATAAGCGGCATGATGGAGTGGGAAACACCCGTTATAAATTTCTTAAGCTCAATTTTACTTAAAAATAGATCAACCATGCCGGACTCAATTTTTGAAAGATCCAGAATATCGTTTATTAATTGCAAGAGATTTCTTCCGTTTCTTTCAATAATTTCAATATATTTTTTTTGTTTTGCATTAATCTGTCCGACAGTTCCTTCAGCCATGAGGTTTGTCAGGCCGAGTATGGAATTTAAGGGCGTTCGAAGTTCATGCGACATGTTTGATAAAAATTCCGACTTGAGCTGGCTTGCTTCTTTTACACGTTTGGACTTTTTCTCTATCTCTTTTTTCTGGGATATCAGCTCCTCGCTCTGCGCCTGAATCTCTTCATTTTGCGCCTGGAGTTCTTCACTTTGCGCCTGAAGCTCCTCGTTCTGAGCTGCCATAAACTCGTTTTTTTCTTTTAGGTTTTCAGCCATCTCTTCCATGCGTTGATAGGCAAGCGCATTATTGATACCTATGCCGAGTTGAGAAGCCACCATATCTAAAAACCTAAGTTTTTTGTTTGTATATTCGTGAATGCCGGCCAGTTCCAGGACGCCTATAAGTCGATCTTTAATGGTGATTGGCACACAGATGACATTCTTCGGTACACCCTCCATACCACCTGAGGATATCCGGAAATAGGTTTTCGGTACATCTGTAACCAGTATTGTTTTTTTCTCCAATGCGCTTTGTCCCGGAAGTCCATGACCAAGTCCGAAACCATCTCCCATTGTCTGCCTGTCAATGGCATAGGTTGAGCCCGGGCGCAGGCTTTTTGATTCCTCTTCATATAGATAGATTACACCTATCTGGGAATCGGTATGATCTGCTATTTTGCCTATTATGCTTTTTAAAAGCGGTTCGATCTCAAGTTCGGTATTTAGAGCTGTAACTATCTCATTATGGGCAATCTGAATGCCATTGTTTTCTTCCAGGTGCTGGTTTTTTTTCTGTATCGTTGCAGTTCTTGTTTCTACTTTTTTTTCCAGGGAACGGCTGTATTCCTCAACTTTTTCCCTTGATTCCATCAGGTTTTGTGCCATATAGTTGATTGAAACAGCCAGGTTGCCGATTTCACCACCGGTCTTAACCGAAACGCGTGCGGCAAGATCCCCTGCAGCTATTTTGTCAGCGGCATCTTTTATTCTTAGAACAGGTTTTCTTATGCTTGCAACAAACAGAAGGTTTGCCAGCACCACTCCTATAGCCACGAATAGCGCAATTATCAGGTTCTGATTTCTTAGTTTTATGGTCGGCTGCAAAATTTCTTTGCGATCCTTTTTAGCCACAACAGCCCAATCCAGGCCTTTTATTTCGAGCGGAGCATAGGCGATTGATACCGGCTTCATTCTGTAATCAATCACATCTTCCTTGTATCCTGATCTCCCCTTAATTGCTTTCCTGATAGCTACCGGCTTTGCTTTTACCTTAAGGATAGCGCTTTCCTTCAAGAACCTCGAATTCGATCGCATTAACATATTTTTTCCGACCAAATATGTTTCGCCTGTGTCTCCCAGACCCTCCTTTCTCATCGTAATTGCATTGATCTGTTCCACAGGGATCCGAATTATCAATACACCGATCTTTTCCTCTGCCTTAAAACCCCTTCTTTCTTCGCGTCTGATCATTGGGTACCCAATAAAGGCCGCCGGCTTGCCCAAAGGCGGATATTCCTTGAAATCAACGATGTTTGTATCAATTTTAGCATTTTTAAAACATTCGGCCAGGTTGGTATCGGAATATATCCCGGTTATCAGGTTTGTGCCCCAATCAGCTTTTTTTGTTACAGTTATCAGAACGTCGCCCTCGTTGTTGACAAAAAGCATATTCTCAAATCCATATTCTTTAGAAAGCCCAACGCATCTTCCATGATATTTCTTGTCAACGGCCTTAAATTTCTCTCCGTTAATGCCGCCCTTATTGTATGCATCAATATACTCTGCCATGATATCTTTTAAAAGGCGGTGGTCGCTCAGTGCTTTTATATCTTGTTTGAGATGTTTAAAAAAACTTTGGAGTTGCGCCTTCCGATCCTCTCTAAGTGAGATCAGTTGATCAATGGCCTGCCGGTTTATCATTATGGAAGCATTGTAAAAGTTAAGATAGCCCAGAACTACGACAGGAATCAGTCCTATAAATAAAAAAAGAATGGCCAGTTTTGTTCGAAATCTCATTTTGTTTCCTGTCGGCATCAGATTTGTCCTTTAGTTTTAGCTATTGATAGTCGAGCAATTAGATGGCCTTAGAAATGTGTATGCGGGGGGAGGGGGGTAACTCAACTAAGCTCCAGAATTGTTTTGACTATCTTTTTTAAATCAATAGGTTTTCTAAGAAATGCATCAGCCGCAGCCTGATATGCCTCTTTTTCCTTCATCTTTTCAGGGTAAGCCGTTACAAGAATTACTTTTATATCTTTTGTTTCCGGGTTGTTTTTGATCCTTTCGCAGACCTTGAAGCCGTTCATATCAGGCATGACAATATCCAAAATAACTATATGAGGCTTGATTTCTCCTATTTTATATATAGCCTGAAAACCACTGTTGGCCG
>DAOURZ010000126.1 GCA_030627475.1 Deltaproteobacteria bacterium
AGCTATAATGTGATGCGAATTTTATAGTCCTTTATAATGCTTTCCGTCAAGAATGAAGACCTGACCCCTTTGTTTTCCTGTCCCCTGCCTTCTGTCCTCTGCCTTCTGCTTTATCTGTCCTCTGTCCTCTGCTTTTTCTGTCCTCTGTCCTCTGTCCCCTGCTTTTTCTGTCCTCTGTCCTCTGTCTTCTGCTTTATCTGTCCTCTGTCCCCTGCCTTCTGTCCTCTGCATTTAACCCTATCTGTGTAAATCTGCGGCTGAATAGCTTACCATTTTTCAACCACCCATTCACCCACATTTTTGTCTGCAAACTCAACTCCGAACAGATAAATCTTTTTCCCTTTGCCCTGATATTTCTCGAAATATTTTTTATCTTTGATCTGAGTTAATGCCTGGTCTTTGTCTCCTTCAAATTTGAATTCAAAGATATAGATATCTTTATCAACAATAACAGCATCTATCCTGCCAATGTTTGTTTTTATTTCTGCTTCTACTTTCAGACCAATAAGGGAAAATATCAGGTAAAAAACGGTCTGGTAATATTTTTCTTTTTTTATCTGGAGATCGTAGGGAATGTTGGCAAAAAAAACGCTCAAGGTATCAAAAAATAATTCAAAATTATGTTCTCTTAATGTATCAATCAGTTTCCATGCATAACCATGAACCAGCTCTCTTTCCACAAAAGAATATGCTTCAGCCAAACATTCTGTCATTGAATTTTTTACCTCAAAATTCGGATACGCAAGAGTATATTCCATTCTTTCTTTATTGTATTTCGTAATGGTCAGATAACCGGTATGGAAAAGTATCGGTATGATTTTCAGATTCTCTATTTCATAGCTGCTGAATGCTGATTCACTTATATTGACTCCATCTAATCCTGTTAAATCAAACTCTTTTTCTTTGATCAGTTTTATCAAAAAACTTGGTGTCGCGCTTTCAAACCAGTAATTACTGAATCTGACATTGTCGAACAAAAGAAGCATTGAAAACGGATTAAAGACCTTTTCACAAGTTCCGCTGAAACAAAAACCATTGTACCAGTATGTTATCTTTTTAATCAGTTCGGGTTTGCTTACCTCTTCCGATTCCGCAAAGTGATCTATATGGTCTTTAAAACTGTCTTCCATCTCGTCTTTTGTTATTCCTAGAAGAGATGAATGTCGGGCATCCATGGAAATATCTTTCAGGTTGTTAAGCCCGCTGAAAACTCCAGCTTTTGAAAACTTGCTCACTCCTGTTAAAAATACAAACCTGATGTATTCATCACACGCCTTTATGATTGTGTAAAAACCCTTTAATATTTCACGAAGTTCAACAGCCAGTTCTTTGTTTTCAATATTGTCAATGATCGGCTTGTCATATTCATCAATGAGGATAACGACCTTATTAATCCCGCTAAGTTTGGTCAAAAGTTCATCAAAGGCTTCATCATATTGATCGCGCTCCAGCGAAACACCATATTTATTGGCTATGCTCTTTAATTGATGCAGGATAAAACCCTTTAAGTCATCCCTGTTTTCCGCTTTTTTCTTGCTGAAATCTATCCTCACTACGGGATGTTTTTTCCACGAATAATCAGACTTGTATATCCACAGCCCCTTAAACAGCTCTTTTTCACCTTCAAATATTTCATTCAACGTGGAAATCAAAAGGCTTTTGCCGAACCTTCTCGGTCTGGAAAGAAAATATACACCCTTTGGATTTTTTACGAGATCGAATATCTTTTCAGTCTTGTCCACATACAGGTAATCGTTTTGAATAATATCACGAAATGTTTGTATTCCTATTGGAAGATTTTTCATGTTTTTGCCTTTTTTCAAAGATTCCACGTACAACTCAATCATAGGCTAAAGTTAATATTTAGGAACGTGGACGAATTGAAGACATAGGGGTCAGGTCTTCATTCTTCACACTTTTATTGTTTTTTCAACCTTTGAAATTTTTCTTTCAAGCTTTTTGTCTTTTCTTATTTTATCTTTAACACACCTGCATGCTTGAGATACACCGGATTCTCCAACCCCGAAATAAGCGCCAATATCTTTTTAGTTTTTCGTCGGTATATCTCCGGCAAAGAAACATTTTTACATTTTGGCCAAAAGCCGCTTCTTTTCCGAAAACGGATTCAACTTCATCAAATATATCTTTCAGGGATGCTTTATCAACCAATTCTTTTAAAGCCGGAAGATCTTTATCGGGTTTTTTGCCCGATAAAAATTTATCCTTAATAAAAGCTATAAAATCAGGGCTGCCCAGTAGCGTCGAACTCACAACCTCATCTAATGGGTTATCATATTTCTTGTTAACTATTGCGGTTACAAACTTGTGATATCATTTTTGTGCAATTGAAACTTTTTTGCCGAAATATCCAAGAATAAAATCTCTATACAGCCATTCCGGAGGTTTTTTCTCGCCGATGTAAAATTGATAGCTCGACCACTCATATTCTTCTGGAGTTTTAACCATTTTCGCCCTGACAGGGTTTAAATGAATATATCGTGAAAGCTCTTTTGCGTATTCGTCTATATCAACGAGTATCGCTTTGTAACGCCCCTGAAACAAATGCCCTGATCGTCCGCGTTTTACATTAAAATAAGTTGTATATGCACCATTAATATGCCGCATGATTTGAGGCAGATTTCCGGAAGGCGTTTCAAGTAACAGATGATAATGGGTGTCCATCAAACAGAATACATGAATAACTGCATCGTATTTTTTTGCAGCAGATTCAAAATATTCAAGAAACTTTTCCCTATCACGTTTGCTCTTAAATATATCTTTTCGTTCATTACCCCTGGAAGTCACATGATAAAAGGCACCGGGATAGGTTATTCTCAAGGGACGAGCCATTATCAATCCTTTTTTATATACAGCTATAATGTGATGCGAATCTTATAGCCCTTTATAATGCTGTTTGTCAAGAATGAAGACCTGACCCCTTTGTTTTTTCCCTTTGTTTTTTACTAAAATGTGTTTTTTAGTATCCATTTTATTTTAATCCGGCAAGTACATCCTCGGGACTGATTATCGGGCATTCTTCATTTTTAATTGTATTATTTTTGCACCACACGGCCATAATTATTTTTTTGTCGGTCTGTTTGGGAAAATTGGTGATAGATTTTTTCAACTTGCTTATTGTTGCTTTCATATTCGTTTTCTCCTCCCACTTGACTTCACCGAATAATAAAAACTGATTGTCTAATGACTCGGCTATGATATCAATCTCCATATTCTTTCCATCACGACCATGCCCCCACCAGCGCTGTGCCGGTTTCCAGCGAATATCTGCAATCGTAAGATGGGCTGTGGATTTTCGCGCCATTTCCTCCCATATTTCTGCGGTCTGGGCCTTAAATTTATTTTGCGATTCAGCATAAACTGCATCAATAAGATCTTGCTCAAGAAGTGAATGATTGGGCAGAACAATTCGGTACCAGAACAATAAAAATGGATCTTCAAGTCTGTAAATGGTCTTTTTAGATGACCTGGGGCTTTCTCCAAACGGATGGTCCCGCTTAATATAACCCAGTTCAATTAAATTAGATAGAGGACGAGTCAGGCTGGTTGCCGGTTTGCCCAAACGGCCTGCGATTTTTGACAATCTGTTTGAGCCGTTGGCAATTAAAGAAAGAAGAGAATGCGGCTGGCTTGCGCCGCGCATATCATCAAGCAGCAGACGCATGGGCTCGCTGTGAAGAATACCATCTCTATCCAGAACAAGTTCTTTGCAGGCTTCTTCCTGATTTCGGTAAGTTTTTGCAAGTTCCCAATATCTGGGCACTCCGCCCCAAACAGAATACGCCTCAACAGCTTCAATACTGTCGAGGGCCAGGGCTTCTTTTATCCATCCCGGCTCAAGGGGCCGAACCTTGATAATTTCTGCGGCCCTGCCATATAACGGCGCGGAACTGTCAAGAACCAGGCCTTGCATCATCCTTTGTGAAGACCCGCAAATTATGATGTTTGTTTTATTTTGTTGATTATCAATTAATTTCTGGATGATGCTTGGCAATTCCGGGGATTTCTGGACCAGGTAAGGGAATTCATCTAAAATAAGAGTCGTACCCTTTTTGGCCTGATGTTGCAGGGCCGACAATAAAATTTCCCATGAAGGATAGTTTGCCTGTCCAAAACCAGGGATTGTTCTACCGATCTCTACGGCAAGACTTTGAATTTGCAGAGGGGCCTCTTGCTGATCAGCAAGGAAATAAATATATGTTTTTTTTGCAACATGTTGCAGCAGGGTTGATTTACCACATCGTCGTCGTCCATAGATTACAACCAATGAGGGATCAGGAGAACCTAACACTCTTGCGAGTCTATTGATTTCCCGCGTCCTGTTCATAAAATGCAATCTCATGTTACCCTCAGTCCGATAAAGTTAATGCGACTTTGCAAAACGTGACATCCTTCAAAATCTTTAAATATGTATGTCACCCATTATGTTTAACAACCATAATGTTTAACGTCAAATCATTATTTCCCCCAGGTTCGTATGCCTTGAGCTTTAATCTTTCAGCTCTTTCTATACTTTTCAGACAGGAACTTCCATGTATAATTCAGCATGCCGCCTTCGCAAGGTTTAGGGTTCAGAGTTTAAGGTTCATGGAACAGGGTTAGCATATTATACATCTCAAGCTACCACATGCATCAGAGATATGGTCATTCATACAGTTTTTTCCCTACACCCTACACCCTATTTTCCTACACCCTCTTCATTCTTACTTGTATCAACCGTGTAAGCATACCGGATATAGCTTTGCACTCCTTCTCAATATACTTAAAATTTTCCTTATCAATGTATCCTATCTCCAATGCTATAATGGCCTGAGTTAACACCTCTTCTGAAGAGCCTTTAGCAATGTAAAAAACTTAACAGCTTACTTGTTGGTGTCTAATTCATCTCCTTCTGAAATATTGCTTGGGATTGAAACAGCCGCTCTACGAATCTGATCTCTCAAACCATAATCTTTGAAAAAAGCGCCCTTCATGGTCAGCTTGTAAAGGTAAACCGCCAAATCCTTTGCCTTCTGCCATACTTTCAATTCTTGAAACTTTCCCATCTCGTTTTCTCCCTAAACCGATTCGGGGTATAAGGTGTAAGGCGCAAAGCTGAGAAAGACATAGGGGTCAGA
>DAOURZ010000275.1 GCA_030627475.1 Deltaproteobacteria bacterium
ATGTCTCAAGCATCCAGAGATACTTAACAGAGAAAGGCGTTTTTGAAACAGCCGGATTTACGGCGGATGGTCAGATTGTGGGGGTTGATTTCTTGATTGTAGCAGGTGAAGGATACTTTATTTATATGAAGTAATGGGTTGAAGAAGGATTTCTATAATACTTGACGGGGTAATGTAATGCAGCAAAGTGATTCATCAATATTTATATAATTTTTGTGTGTTAAGGGTTCGGCAAAAAATAACTTATTAGAATTTGTGCCCAAATTTGCTTTAGATTTAATTGATCTGATTGAGCAAAACCGCAGGAATAGCGAGCTATTTCGAGGACTTTTGCGATTGAAGATCAATTAAAGGTATGGTGAAGTTGGGATGCAAAAATGACAAGTTGTTTTTTATCGAACCCTTAGTCAAGATCCGAAACTTTCACAACCTGCCTGTATTCAACTCCTTCAAATTCATCAAAATGCGCTTTGCCGCATTTGATTTTTCTTTTCTCGCTGTCTTTCAGTTCCTGATTTTCAGATTTGGTTTCCGCTACAAAATAGACAGTCTTTTCGTTTCTCTTTATAAGCGCCCAGTCAGGAGTATAGTTTCCTATAGGAGTTTTTATTTTAAACCAGAATGGGAGCTTGAAATAGAATTGAATATCTTCACGTGTTTCACAATCCTTTGCGAACTGATATTCAACGTGAGAATCAAGAGGAATCATGTTGCTGTATATTGTTTTTTCTTTTTGAGAAATATAAAATGTCATGTTGTTAACATGAATTTCATAATCCTCGAAAAGCCGCATTTCATATTTAACATTCCCGATTTTTTCATACTTGATACCGTCAATTATAAGTTCATTTAAGGCTTCTTTTATTTGAGCAACCGCATTGTCAAGAAACAACTGAGGGTTGATAAGAACATCATCAAGCCTGCCTGATTCGATAAGCATTCGCAGGATGGTTGAGCGGGTTAAACCTGTCCTGCTTTGAATATATGCCGGCACGTCAGGAATTTGAAAAGCCTTGTCCCAGAGAGTAGAATAGCTTGAAACAACATCGCTGATAATGCCGCCTTCATCAAATTTTACAGATGATTTTGTGGATTTGATAACCGCCTTTTTTATCTCAGGCATGTTTCTGATTGCTCTTGACGCTTTATCAACAAGCTCGCCGGTCTCATAAATGACTTTGTATCTTGTGTGGTGTTTTATTTTATCCCAGAGTTTTTTGAAATTTTCATCAAGTTCAAATCCTTTGCGATATTTTACTTTTTTTCTATTTTCCTTGTTTTTAATTCTGCCCTTGAACGAGACTCCGCATTCATTTTCTATTTCATTTTGAAGCTGTTTTGCAAAATCTTCATAACTTTCATTTGCAATAACAGTCAGCTTGTTGATTACAGGATTCTGAATTCTCCGGCCGGACTGATCAACGGCAAGTCTTAAACCCCTTCCGATTTCCTGCCTCTTTTTTAAATCAGACCGGGTTTCATTCAATGTGCAGATCTGAAAAACATTCGGGTTGTCCCAGCCTTCACGCAAAGCAGAATGGCTGAATATAAACCTTAACGGCTCATCTGTACTGAGCAGCCGTTCCTTATCCTTCATTATCAGTTTAAAAGTATCAGTATCAGCTTGTGATTTTGCCGCTTTTTGAGTATCTTTGAATTTACCTTTTTTATCCTGTGCAAAATATCCGTTATGAACATCTTCAACAGAAAAAGGCATCAGCCCCTTGTATGCCGATTTTGAGCTAATTTCTTTAAATGATTCCTCAAACCATTTTGCAAATTTTCCATGCACCAAATTTCCGCTCTCATCATACTTCCGGTAGTTGGCAACCCTGTCTATAAAGAACAGGGAAAGGACTTTAATCCCTTTATCCTTATATTTCTTTTCCTTGATAAAGTGTTCCTTAACGGTTTTTTCTATCTGGAATTTCATTACTTCATCAGTCATCCCCCCGTGGGAATCACCTACAAAAAGGTCTTCGCCATTTGACAGGGAAATAAATTCCGCCTCCACATCTATACCGTTTATAATATAACCCTGTCTGTAAATTTCCCTGTTTTTAGAAAGTTTATAAAGATCCTCCCCGACTTTTGCAGTAACGGTTTTTCTCTTCACACCATCATTTGTGTTTACATCAATGGAAAGTCTGGCTGATGTCCTTGTTTTTGTGGCAGATACTCTTTCAAGCTTGATAAAAGCGTCATTAAAATCGTTTTCAGTTACAATGGAGTCCACTTCGATCTGTTTAACCAGTCCAAGATCGTATGCTTTTACCGGATCAAGGCTGTATATAAGATTATACTTATTGGTATGAGTTGCGGAATAGCGAAGAGTGCAGGAATATTTCAGGTTCTCAATAGCCTTTTTCCTGATCTCGGTTTCCATATTCTGGGGCTCGTCAACAATTACAAGAGGTCTTGTGCTTTGAATGAATTCAATCGGCTTTTTGCCTGTAAGCTTGTCATTGGGCCTGTTGATAACATTTTCATCCTTTGCAAATGAATCAATATTTATAATTAGAATCTGAACCGCATTGCTGGAAGCAAACCCCCTGAGACCGGAAACTTTTCTGGAATCATACACATCATAATTTGCAGGGGTTCTGTCATAAAGGTTCTGAAAATGATCAAAGGTAATTTCAAGATTTTTTAAAACGCCTTCACGGATGGCCACACTCGGAACAACTATAACAAATTTTTTAAAACCATACTTTTTATTCAGCTCGTAGATCGTTCTGATATAAACATAAGTTTTTCCAGTGCCGGTCTCCATTTCAACGGAAAAATGCATTCCATCCAGTTTTTCGGAAATATTGTTAAGCTCGTTTTTTTGCTGAACTTTC
>DAOURZ010000159.1 GCA_030627475.1 Deltaproteobacteria bacterium
AGGCCGGTTATCTATGAATTCTGCCATTTTATATCTGACCAAAAACTTGGAACTGTGTCTGAACGGAGTTTTCGTTCGGACACTGACACTAATTAGATGTCTGCCGCTGCTGATTTGTATGGCTTTAACGTTACCTGCCACTTTGCCGGCATCATCAGATATTCAAAACTATCCGGGTCAATTTCTTTTTGATATAAAGCAAAACAACCCGTTAAAATGGTATGAAGAATTTGAAGCTCAGTGGGGCGGACATGTTAAGGCGTGCGGAGATGTATCATGGGTAGATGATGAATCATACTTCAAACCGGCAGGAACAGGTGCTTACTACGACGGTTTTGCAGAGTTACGACTCAAAAATAAACTTTTTCTGGGAAATCGGGGATATTTAGAAACTCATTATGAGGTTATTTATGCAGAAGGAGATACCCGTCGCAAATTAAACAAACTGGCCCGATTTTCTCCCGACCTTTATGGTCATTTGATAACAGGCGATTCCGTTGAAGATAACCGCCGTTTAATGGACTTGACCAAAACGATTTGTGATAATGATGAGTCTACCCTGCGCCACCGGTTAGACAGGCTCGTACTGATTCTGCAGCCGGAATGGGCTAATATACGCATCGGACGTCAAGTGTTAACCTGGGGAAACGGCCTGTTGTTTAATCCAATGGATCTGTTTAATCCCTTTGCTCCAACAAATATTGACCGGGACTATAAAATCGGGGATGATATGATAACCATTCAGTTTTCATTATATAAAACATATGATTTACAGTTTCTTTATGTGCCCCGGCGTGATTCTGATAATCATAACGTGGAATGGAACGATTCATCACTTGCCGGCAAACTTCATTTTGTATCCGGCTCCACCGAATTTGATATAATGGCCGGACAGCATTACAAAGACAAGGTGATCGGATTTGGGAGTCAAGGGTATCTCAGTGATGCTGTCTGGCGCATGGATGCCACCTGGACTTTTCTGCCTGAAGAGAGCAGAAAAAACAACTACCTGTCACTAATAGCAAATATGGACTATTCATGGGTATGGCTGGAAAAAAACTTCTACGGGTTTATAGAATTTTATTTTAATAGTCTTGGTAAAAATAATTATACAAAAGCATATGCGGATCCGGATATTTCTGAGCGTTTGACCAGGGGGGCTATGTTTTCTTTAGGACGAACTTATTTAAGCGGTACAATACAGGCAGAGCTAAAGCCTCTGCTGAATGTTTATCTTACGATTATAAATAATCTAACTGACCCTTCGGGAATATTACAACCTCGACTTAACTGGGATATGGCTGAAAACACACAACTTACTTTTGGAGCGAATATAAATTATGGAAAAACGGGAACCGAGTATGGCGGGTTCAAGATAGATCAAACAAATTACCTTAATAAGCCTTCAAATAGTGCATTTCTGTGGTTAACATATTTTTTCTAATTTTTTCATACACTCCGGCACTCGCCTTTCAGATTTTAACCAATTCATAAATACGGCTTCCCAACCCAAGGCTTTCAGCGTATTCAAGCTGTATTGTCCAGTCCACTTTTGGATGCATACCCCTGAACTTATCTTCTCCGGGTTTAGTATTTTTCTTAAGGCACGATCCAGGAAGAGACTGCTCATTGTTAACAAGATCTACGGAGGCCTGATCAATAGCAACAGGGTCTTTTGAAGCAACTATGCCTATATTCCTTACAATAGGTGCATCATTATGAGGCAGACAGTCACATTCCGGTGAAACATCAGTAATAAAATTCAAAAACAATGTTTTACCCTTTTTATTCTTTAAAACACCCATCGTGTATTCAACCATATGTTCGAGAAAAAGGGGGATATCCTGATTCCATTGAATCTGTATTGCATTATTGGAACAAATAATGATGCACTCACCACAGCCCATACATTTTTCAGGATCAATAATTGCCTTATTTTTTACCAGTCTTATGGCTTTTTTGGCACAATGACCTACGCATTCACCGCAGCCGACACATTTTTTGTTTTTAACTTTAGGGCTGACTATTGAATGTTGAGCCATCTTTCCCCTTCTTGATGCGCACCCCATACCAAGATTTTTGATTGTCCCGCCAAAACCGGCAAGTCCATGTCCCTTAAAATGGGCCACTGATAACAGCGAATCCGCCTGTATAATTTCAGATCCAATGTATACTCTTTTAAAATGTTTCCGATTTATAACCACAGAAGTTTCACTTCTGCCCCTCAGCCCATCCGCTATGACAACAGGAGCATCAACCACGGAATAAGCAAATCCGTTTTGAATAGCTGTTATATGATGATGCGGAGCATCACTTCGTGAACCGGCATACAGGGTATTACAATCTGTAAGGAATGGAAAACTTCCCGCTTCTTTTATTTTTTCAATAATTTTCCTTATAAATACAGGCCTGATAAAAGCAGTATTTCCCTGCTCCCCAAAATGCATTTTAACAGCAACAAGATCTCTTTTTTTAACTGCCGAACCAATGCCCGAAGTGTCAAGAAGTTTCCCAATCCTGGAAAGAAGATTTTCCTTATACGTAGCTTTAAAATCAATAAAATAGACTTTGCTTTTCATAATATCCCACCTGTTTTTTTTAACCGGAAATATATTTTCCTATTAAAAAACATATATCATTTCTCAAATAGATATTGCAACTTGTAAACCAAGGAACGTGGGCGAAATAACTTCCCCAACTATGTATCACAGCTTCAGGCCGCCTTTGTTCGATCTCAAATCCCAAAGATATTGAAATAGCTCGCTATTCCTTCAACTTTTGTGATCTGAGATCAAACAAATCCGACCCAAATCTATTCGCCTACTTGAGGAAGTTATTTCGTCCACATTCCTAATTATTAATTTTTAATATTTTATAACAAAAAATTTGGATACTTCAAAGCCGATCATATCTTTGCAGCAAAATAGAGCGGATAGTTCTGAATAACCTGGTTCCTGATCCTGCTCAGCGGTTTTCCGGATATCTTGACAGCTCTTTTCGGTGAATACTTCAAAATATACTGCCGCAGGCTTTTTGCATGTGTTCGGGTCCCGGATTTAACCTCTACCGGCACAAGGGCATCGTCAATAACCCTTATGAACTCAATTTCAGAAGCTCCATCCGTCCATGAGTACAGCCTTGAAACACCTGAAGCAGCAAATTCCTGGGCAACGAAATTCTCTGCGAAATACCCTTTTGCAATGCCGTAATCTTGTGAGTAGATGAGGCTAACCGGTAGATCCAGCATACACCCGAGGAGACCAATATCAAATAAAAACAGCTTGAACATATTTTCTCTGCAAAAGGATTCCAAGGGTATCTCAGCCCTTTTGCATACCTTAACTTTTAGAATTAGCCCGGACTTTTCCAGCCAGACAATGGGACCATGCAGCTCCGCATAACCTTTTTTTCTGGGGATTACCCCTTTAAATCTGTATTTTTTGACTGATCCGTCAATATTTGCAGAAAGCTGCACAGGTACATTCTCGAATACGGACACAATATGTATTGAATTGACCTTGCCTGAATGCTTTGCAAAGTCGTTATTGTAGCTTTCAACCAGCTTTTCCTGAACATCCCTTGCCCTTTTCATTGCTTCAAAAAGATCATCCCTGTTATAAGCCAAATAGGTTGAAACAACTTGCGGCATTCCGCCTGTGACATAATATTCCCGCAACCGATTCCACAACCTCTGATGGGCTATTTCTGAGAAGGAATCAACCTTGTCTGAATCCCGGTACAACTCCAATGAGACCTCATCATTCAATGCCATGAGAAACTCTTCAAAATTCAACGGGTATAGTTTCAGAAAATCGACCTTACCCACAGGGAAAGATCCTGAAGACAACTTAACCCCGATCAGTGAACCGGCGCAGCAAAGCGCAAGTTGAGGCATCTTTTCGCAAAAATATTTTAAGGATGTCAGGGCTCCGGGGCATTCCTGGATTTCATCAAATATGACGAGATCTTTGTCAATATCAATCCTTTTGCCGGAATAGATGGATAACTCAGTTAGTATTCTTTCCGGGTCCAAATCAGCTTCAAATGCCGTTGACAGCTTTTTATCCTTCTCAAAATTGAAGATATGGCAATCGGAAAACTCATTTTCCCCGAAGGCTTGAAGAATATAGCTCTTCCCAACCTGACGCGTTCCTTTCAGAATAAGTGGAGAGCGTGCGGCAGCGTCTTTCCATTCAAGCAGCTTTGCATAGATTGTTCGCTTCATAAGAATGATTATATGGGGGTATTTATTTTTGTCAACGGGTTTTTCGCAAATTATAGATATATTCGTACTGCTTTTTCGTATATTTCCGACTTTTCGGTACCATGCCGCAATACTATTTGGCCGGCTCGTAGTTCAATTGTCGAGCAGACCCCTTTCAGACTAACTAAATTCAATATTTAAGCGCCCCCCAATCTTTCATCTTTGAGCTCTTCCGGCTTGTCCGGGTATAGACCTTCATGATTTTTATGATTCTTTCATCCAGG
>DAOURZ010000232.1 GCA_030627475.1 Deltaproteobacteria bacterium
ACGTTCCTTACTATTTTATAGTTTTTCAATCACACCCGCTGCGATCAGCGGTAACATTATTTCATGATGGCCTACAAGGTTAAACCCTTGTCCCCCCTTTGCCGTCGGTCGATTAACGACATTTGTCATTGGGCGGTATTGTCTTATGAAATCCATATTAACGGTAGTGAAGTTTTCTATATTATGTCCAAGATTTCGTACCAGAGTTACTGCCTTTAAAAAAACTTCCGGTAGTATTACGGCGGATCCGATATTCATGTAAACGCCGCCTTCAATCGTGGCGATTACTGATGCAAATGTCCTGAAATCTCTATGGGTTGCCCCACCGGCCTCTTTAGGATCAAATTCAGGGTGCATATGAATAATATCCGTTCCAATAGCAACATGGACGGTAATAGGGATATTTAAACGACAACCGGCGGCAAGTATACTTTTATCCATCATGGGGAGTTTGTTTTCTATGATGGATTGTCCGACAGCATTTCCGAGTCCTATTGACTTTTTTTCTGCTTTTTTTATGGCCTCACATAAAAAAGAACACGTCTCATGAGCCATACCAAAACTTCCGTTTCCTATTGATACAGCAACATCCTCAGATGTTTTGCCTGTCATGGCGAGTTCCAGGTCATGGATTATGCATGCTCCGTTCATCGCAATTGCTGTAATAACCCCACGTTCCATAAGGTCAATAATAATAGGGTTCAAGCCTGTTTTTATAACATGAGCGCCCATAGCGAAGACTATTGTTTTTTTCTTTTCAAAAGCGTTTACAATAGAAGAAATGACCGTCTTTATATGGTTGCCGGCAAGAATGTTTGGCAGATTATCGAGGAAATCACTAATACAAGATCCTTTTACCCAGGTTTTTGCAAAATCATCCGAGGATACTTTGCTTTTTCTTTCCGACAGAGGATAGGTCTGTAACCCGCTTAAATCTATAGGTTTAAATAATTGTAGCATTTTTATTGAGCTGTCCTTATAAATTGTTGAGGGAACAAAATTTTTTCAATAAGTTCACAAAGAATATGACCCAAGGTTATATGTGCTTCCTGAATTCTTGCAGTTATTCCGGATTCAACGGAAAATACCAGATCAGCGCATTCGGCGAGTTTTCCTTTGTTGCCCGTTATTCCTATTGTTAAAAGTTCCATACTTTTTGCTGTGTTTATTGCCTTAATTACATTTTTCGAATTGCCGCTGGTACTGATACCAATGGCAATATCGTCTTTTTTGCCGAGGGCCATTATCTGTTTGGCAAATATTTCATCGAAATGATAGTCATTCCCGATACTTGTAATTATTGATGTATCGGTTGTCAGGGCAAGAGCCGGAAGAGGAGGGCGTTCAATTTGAAAACGGTTTACAAATTCTGCCGCAATATGCTGGGCATCTGCAGCACTTCCACCATTGCCGAAAAGAAGAATTTTATGGCCGGAAGCAATGTTTGTGGCTATCATGTCAGCGCTTTTTATAATAAGATCAATATGATCTTTAATAAATCTGTCTTTAACTTCTATGCTTTGCTGTAATATGTTTAAAACAATATCTTTCATGGTGAGCCGCCCGTCAAATTATTTAATTTAATTTGTCTAATTTATTAACAAATTCAATTGAATCATAACCCAGATCGTTTGCTTTTTGAAACTCTTTCGTGGCATCTTCATATCGTTTTTGTTTAGAATAAAGTTTCCCGAGCCTATGCCTGAAAAGGCCATTTTGGGGAGAAATTTCAACGCTTTGCTGGCAAAATATTGTTGCAATTTCAGTATCTTTATTCTTAATATCAAAAAGAGATCCAAGGGTTGAAAGAGAGTCAGCATCATTTGGATTAAGTTTAATGGCTTTTTTATAAGATGAGATTGCTTCGTCAATCTTGTCCATAGCTTTATTGCAATCGCCGAGACAACGAAAAACAGCTCCTGATTCAGACTTCCCTGATTCGGATTTTAAGGCAATCGCTTTTTCTATATATTTTTTGCCTTTTTCCGGTTTGCCTGATTCAAGGTAAAGCTTTCCGAGCTGAAATTGCACTTCAAACACATATTTGTCGATGCTTTCAGCCTCAAGGAAGAGTTCCAGCGCTCTATCTTTGTTATCCATTAACAGATTTACCAATCCTGAATTATATAGAGCCATGCCCTCATTGGAGTTAAGCCATATAGCCGTTTCAAATTCTTTTTTTGATTTTTCAAGAAAACCCAAAACACCATAACAGACTCCCAGGCTGTTATGGATATTCACATTTAAAGGATCAAGCTGAAGTCCCGCCTTGAACTCATTTATTGCGTCATTAATGTTTCCTTTCTGGTACAATTTATCACCGCTGATATTTAAGCTCACAGCATCAAAGGCAACAGAGCTGCCCGGGCCAAAAAATGCAGCGTGATCAAGTGCTTTTAGTGCATTATCCAGTGTCTGTCGTTGATTAAAATTGATAAAAGGATAACATGCCATGCCCACGCTAACCGTTTCATTGAGAAGTTCTTTAACATCTTTTTGTACTTTCTTTGCAAGCTCCATGCAGAAATCGTTATTTTTTTCAAAGCAAAACCAACCAAACATATCATGGTCTATTTGACCCCACAAACATTTTTCCTTTTTACAGATTGAGTCAATAATTTTAGCAACTTTTACAAGTATCTCCGGTGCATTCTCTTTGCCGCATTCTTTATTACCCTGAAATATGTTGTCAATACGGATCACGGTAGCGTCGAACTTTAATGAAGCATTAATTTTGGCAAGAGCATGGTCTATAAATTTTTTACCTGCAAGCATACCGGGAAATTCATCAGAAAGACAGGTCTGACTTGTAGAAAATTTAGTCTCATGTTTAATACCACCTTTAATATCAGGAAGTTTAGAATCTGTTTTATGGAATAGAAATTGTCTGGCATAACTTGTGTCAGTATATATTTTTTGTTGGCTTTTCGTCATTATGAAGCTTTTCCCGTCATTCCGTCCACGTTCCAAAAGCATTTTCAATAATCGGAAGCTCGTCGTTTTTTATGGTTCTGAGATCCATTATAAAATAGTGTTTTTCTATTCTCCCTATTATAGGGGGAGTGTTTTCCCGCATGCGTTTTTCAACGGCACTAGCAGACATTCCATTGATTTTAATGCCTACACATATACTGGGCAACTCTAAAAGGGGTAGTGATCCACCGCCGACGCGGGAAGAAAGTTTGAATAACTTGGCAGATATATCAAGGTTGTTTAAATTTTTCAACATACATAAAAGTCTATTCCCTTTTTTTTCGATATCTTCAAGTGGAAGGGTTAACATCCGGAGGGTCGGTATGTTTTTAACTGCCTTTTCCGGATCCCGGTACAAACGAAGGGTGCTTTCAAGAGCCGCAAGAGTCAGCTTGTCTATTCGCAGCGCTCTGGTAAGAGGATTTTGTTTAATTTGATCAACGATATTTTTTTTACCAACTATAATTCCGGCCTGCG
>DAOURZ010000247.1 GCA_030627475.1 Deltaproteobacteria bacterium
TTAAAAATCCTGTAGCCAAAAGTAAAAGACGATTTAAGGCCAAATAGCCCGATCTTCTGAAGTAAGCCACGTATTTTACCATCTTTTGAGCTCATAGCAGGTAAAGAGACAATACATGAAATTTCTTTGTGAAACTCCTTACATATCCCGGCAATTGCTTTTGGAAGGTATTGATTGTCATTCTGGGTAATTATCAGAATCCTCATAAGTGTACCCCTTATTCTATTTTTCATAAGCTACACCCAAATCAAAATCCTCATCTATCGTATGCTATTCAGCAATGTAGTTTTTATTAGTTCATAAGCCTCTTTGCCTTTGTGCAATAATTGCTTGTCAGGCGGCCTCTTATCAATCTGCTCTAAAAAGTTCGCAACAAATCCGGCATTAATCTTTCTTTTATGAACCATAAAACCTTTATCAATTAGGTACCTATCCACATCCAAAAGCTCGTCCTGGTAAATAGATACCGTTGGAATACCCAGAACCGCAGCTTCTCGGGTCATTGTTCCACCAGCTCCAATAAACAGATCACAGTTACTCATGATTTCACTCAAGCTTATTGATTTTTTCGGAACAGTGATACGAAAAAATTTATCCTGTCGATAATACTTATCCTGCATCATTCCCCTTGGGAGAAGTATTATCTTGTATTTATCCTTAATATTAATCAGCAATTCATCCATAAAATTACGTTCACCATTATAATACTGTGCTGTCCATGGTTCCGGTCTGATATAAATTCTCTTTTTATTATTATCGCTGTTATTGGAATAAATCGGCTTATAAGCCCAAAGATATACCCCTTCTTTGACTCCAGGATATTTGATTATTTTATCTTCTCTTGCCCATTGTTTTTTTGCCTTTTCAATATTAAAAAATTCCGGTATTATAATTTTATTGGTAAACAAAAATGAAACTCGGTTTGCTGCAGCATGTTCATTATCATTCAAATAAACACATGGAATACCAAGCAATCTGGAAACCAAAGGTACGTTAAAGCCACTGTGAGAAATTCCAACATCAACACCTTTGTTTTTTAAAAACACGTAAAGTTGCACATTTCGTATAATAAAGCCAAGAATTTTCTTGATTTTGCTTTGTCCGTAATGGCTGCCCACAATGTGATGCTTAAATCCAGTCATTTCAAGAAGTTCAATGGTATTGGCAAGAGGTCGGCATGTTATCAAAACTTCATTGTCTTCCTGCAAATCCTTTATCATACGTGAAAAAAAATTTACATGAGGAGAATTAGTTAAGTCGACCCAAATTTTCATCTTTTGTTTTTCATTTTGTCGGTTAAATAGTTTTGAAATTCGACCCAAATCTGTACGCCTACATAGGGAAGTTAATTTGTTCACGTCCTTGACGTTCCTTGGTGCATTCTTTTAAGTATCACTTTTTTTTGTTCCATAGTTAAGTTTACCGTTTTCCTTTATTAATAGCTATAATCTTTGATAATGCAATCCCTACTAAAATTCCTCCAATATATAATCCTGAAATAATATTATATTCCTTAATTCTTATAGTGGACACAAAAAGGAAAAGATTCAAATAAGCTCCAACAATTATAAAAGGTACGACAAAAATCAATAAGAAGTTCCGATAAGACATATAAGGTGAATCTATTTTCCTGCTTTTACTAAAACCCAAAAAAATCAGAAACACTAATCCGGAACCTATAATTGGCATAACTCTACCATAAACGACGTAATTATCGCATCTATCAATAATTTCGATCGCCAACTTACTTGCATGTTTATAATTTCCACTCCAATATGCTTGAAACGCATCACTATTCAATTTATCTATAAGGAGCTCTCGTCCTGTGATTTCATTGATTTTCCTGTATAAAAATACGTAAGGTTTAGCCACATGTTTAGCCTCAAGCGCCTCTTTTATATTTAAACCTGCCTGATTGTATGCCGGCAAATAATCTCTATACCTTTCTGCGATCTCTCCAATTGAGGAAATCTCAATTGTTGTAGAACAATTTGCAAAACCTTGTAATAGATTATCCAAATATAAATAATCATCAAGCTCACTAAAATCACTATTTGAGTGATAAAACACAATTAGAAAAGTTACTCCGCAACCATTCTTTGCATATTCAAAAACATGCTCCATGGACGGCAAACCTTCGTCCTCACCCCCACTATTTGTTTTTGGAAATAGAACTGCATTTGTATTAACAGAAGTCATTCCTTCAGCAGGTTCTTCTCCAAGATAACCGGAAAAAATATGAATACCGGAATCAACACATGCCTTGATTGTATTTTTGTCTGCCTGGTTCCATGGTGGCGCAAATATATTTACATCAGTATTAAGATTCTTATCTAATATCCTTTTTCCATTTTCTATCTTTTCAAGTTGATTGTCGTATAGAAGTCCGTCGAACTCCCCACTTGAACCTTCACTTCGTTGATGAGTATATCCATGAAGCGCAAACTCTATTTTTCCCTCCTTAGACCAATTTTCCAAGGCATTGAAGACAGGATGACTTCCTGTCGAAAAATTTACCTCATTATTTCTATTTTGACCTTGATTCGGTATGAACGCAAAAGTTTGTTTAATTCCGTATTTCCAAAAAATATTTAGAACTGATTCTTCGTGCGCAAGGTTACTGTTAGCAGATAGATCATCATTTCGAAAGGCAATTACTATCTTCTTATCACCTTGCTTCTCAAATACAGATTCGTTATGGGTGTATTGTGAACCTTCAGGGTTAATTACGGCAATATATATTAAAAAAACATATGATATTATAACGCCCATAAAAACGTAAAGTGTTATATTTAATTTTCGCATAGAATAGACCATATCCTGAAACTCAACCAGCCATAAAAGCAATCAGCAACTCTAAGGAACGTGGACGAATTAACTTCCGCAAGTAGGCGCACAGATTTAGGTCAGGTTTGTTCGATCTAAAATCACAAAACTCTTGAAATAACTCGCTATTCCTGCGACTTTTGTGATTTTAGATCGAACAAATTATCATTACGCTAATGCGGATATTTCCAAATTCGGAATAATTTTCGATTCATTTGTACATACTTGACAATCCAAAGTTTTGAGAAGTAACACAACATAAGAAAACGTTGCCACTATTCCACCATTCTTTCGTCACAGAGAGTTGGGACGAAGTTGATAATGCCCATAAGCCAAGCTTGACCCCCTTTGCTCTTGAGCTATATTTGCAGTATTGGTGATAGTAGCGAATAAAGTATTTGGAAGATCAGTGATTATTCTCCAAATCCAACAGATGTAATGGAACTTCAACCTTTTCATAATTCAGTATTTTATTAA
>DAOURZ010000472.1 GCA_030627475.1 Deltaproteobacteria bacterium
ATTTTCAAATAATGTTATGATATCAAAACAACCGTCTGCATTCGCATCTTTTTGCTGTTTAACCGGTTCATTATTTTCGAATTGTGTTACAATCTCAAATCTGCCATCCTGATCCAGATCTTTTTTCTGTTCACACAACATGCCTTCGCGATATGTCCGAACCACTTCCATACTACCGTCCCTGTCAAGATCATGCAGACTCTTCCGGGGAAGACCATTGATATCAAAAAAGGTCATTCTTTCAATTTGACCATCTCCATCATTATCTGTGCGTCTTTCAAACGGTTTATCATCACGGTACGTCTGCCAAACATTTACTTTGCCGTCGCTGTCAGTATCTCTGGTACAACGGGAAAGCTTGCCCTGCTCAAAATAATAAATGCTGTCAAACTGACCGTCTGCCGAGGTGTCTTTTTGCATCTTCAACGGCCTTTCCTCAGAATCAAACAGAACAATCTGGCTAAGACGACCGGTATCTATTGAAGTCCTTTCATGTCGAATCCTTTTTCCTGCCTCAAAATAGTCATAGATGTCTATTTTCCGGTCATCATTCGTGTCTCTTTCAACCCGCTTGATCTGTTCATTCTCATAGTACTGAAAACGATCCATAATTTCATCCGCATTGCTGTCAGACTCCAGCCTGATAAGTTTGCCCCGCTTGTTAAAAAAGGCAATCTGATCAATCTTGCCGTCCTCATCAGTGTCTCGCTTGACAATATCTTCTTTGGCCCATATTTGTCCGGGCAGAAACGTTATGCAAAAAACAGGAATGATAAGCATGACAAGAAAGAAAATAAGATAATGTGTAATCAAACGACTCATAATTTGCATAATTTTAAAGGCCTTATCCTTAAAAAAAGAACAAAAAAAAAGCCACAAAGATACCAAAAAAGCTTTTTTGCTTTTAAGGACCTTCATGGCCTTGTTTTATTTTATAATACCCGAAATATGATCTATCTAATATAGATAGCAGCTATATATCAGCTCCGGTTTTATTTCGGATTTTTTGTTTATTCTGCTTTGTCGTATTTTTTTCTGGAGCGGTTGATCCTTGTTTCAGGATTTTCAGGAATTCTTTTCCTGTTATTGGAGGCCTTCATGGCCTCAGTATCAGCTATTACCGCAACCGGAATTTAATGACACTTTCAACTAAAAAAAAAGAAAAGTAACAAGCCTCCCATCAATAAAGTTTAATGTTTTTTAGAAAGTAAAATTTTTATTAACGGTGAAAAACATACAATATTTTATATTGTTTAGATAGGCACAGAAGGAACTATAAGTCAATAAAAATCTCAACGACATGGCACCTTTTCCCTTACTAATGCACAAAAAAAGAAAGACTGCACTGCTAAACATACAGGTTCCGGGTTTTTATAATCAAATCACTACAAGAACAGACTTTATAACCATAAAAAGTCCTATTCCAATGATAATAGAGCAACTGAGAGCAGGGAGAATACGCAAAACATTGCTTCCGGAAAAACGTTCCAGAAACGGCCGCGCCGTCACCATGAGAATACCGATTGTTATCAGGACTAATGCCAGGCCAAAACCAAATGCCA
>DAOURZ010000299.1 GCA_030627475.1 Deltaproteobacteria bacterium
ATCAATTTTGCAGGCTCTGTAACAGGTAGTTTAAATATACAAGCAGATTATGATTTTGCCCGTATAATGACCGGAAAAATGCTTGGCATAAAGTTGGAAGAAATTGAAAGTGAAGAAGAGATCAAAGATGTGATCGCTGAGGCATCCAATATTATTGCCGGTAATTTAAAAGCGGCTTTTTGTGATTCCGGGCTAACTACAGTTATCTCAGTCCCTTCAATTACGACAGGGAAAGATTTTGCAATTGAAACACTGAACATGGATAGACTTGAACTCTTTGCTTTTCGTTGTATGGAGTACGATGTATTTGTTCAAGTATGCGTAAAGATTGATGAAAAAACAGATATTTCTTCTAAAACCGAGATTTCTGTCAATGATGTAGTTGAATCTCAGGATGACATAGATAATTTAATTCAGGGCCTGAGAGATCACGTTGATGAGAATGGTACTGATGATAAGAATGGTACTGAAGTTTCAGATAAACCTGATGCCACAGATGTTTCTGTTGATAAAAAAGTTCTTCCCGAGATTAACGATCAAACAAAAACTGTAAATGGTTCTGTTGATAATAAAGAATCTGCTGATGTGGATGAAATTGACAGCAAACTCGGTTTCCTTCTTGATATTCCTTTAGATATAACGGTTGAACTGGGCCAGACTGAGATGAGTATAAACAATCTGCTTAAAGTGGGTAAGGGGTCTGTCATTAAGCTGAAAAATCTTGAAGATGAGACATTGCGTATACTGGCGAACTCAAAATTGATTGCCAAAGGAAAAGTAGTAGTTGATAACGATAAATATGGTATTCGCATTACTGAAATTGTAAGCCGCCGAAAGCGGATTGACAGTATGCGATAAATCCGGGAGCGAAATAAATTTATGAACTTCATTGCTATAATTATTCTGGTTACAATTGTTCTTGACTTTGTATTGAGTAGTCTGGCTGATAGATTGAATCTAAAAAGTCTAAAAACCGGGCTTCCGGAATTGCTCAAGGGCTATTATGATGCGGACAGCTATTTCAAGTCTCAGGAATATCTGCGTGTTACTACAAAATTCGGATGGATTACATCTTCCTTTAATATGTTATTAATCCTGATATTCTGGTTTTTGAAAGGCTTTCCGGTATTAGATCAATGGGTACGATCCCAGAATTTTGGATATATCATGACTGGCCTGTTATATATAGGTTTATTGCTTTTATTTAACGCAATCTTATCATTGCCTTTCAGCCTTTATTCTACATTTGTTATTGAAGAGCGTTTTGGATTTAACAAGACTAAATGGTCCACATTTATAATGGACATAGTAAAAGGATTTTTGTTATCTGTTCTGCTTGGCGCACCTGTTTTGGCAGGCATTCTTGCTTTTTTTGAATATGCAGGGGCAACTGCCTGGTTATATTGCTGGATAGCAGTAACAATAGTTATGATGGGCATTCAATTTGTTGCACCAACATGGATTATGCCTCTTTTTAACAAATTTAATCCTCTTGAAGATGGAGAGCTGAAAGATGCTATTATGTCCTATGCGCATTCTATAAATTTTTCACTTGAAAATGTTTTTGTAATGGATGGCTCTAAACGTTCTGCCAAGTCCAATGCTTTTTTTACAGGGTTTGGCAAGCACAAGCGGATTGTTTTGTTTGATACACTGATTAATCAACATACAGTATCTGAGCTGGTGGCTGTGCTTGCACATGAAATGGGGCATTTTAAAAAAAAACATATATTGCAGAGGATATTGATCGGTGTGGTTCAAACAGGGATAATGTTTTATTTGCTATCTCTTTTTCTTTCTTGTCAGGGGCTTTTTGATGCATTCTACATGGAATATAAATCTGTTTACGCGGGACTTGTTTTTTTTAGTATGCTTTACTCACCGATTGATTTTTTCGTTAGATTATTTATGCAAATGCTTTCCCGTAAAAATGAATATGAGGCAGATAAATTTGCGGTGGAAACCACACAGGATCCACAAGCAATGGCCGATGCATTGAAAAAACTTTCCGTTAATAATCTTTCAAATCTTCTTCCACATCCGTTTTATGTTTTTTTAAACTATTCTCATCCACCGGTTTTGAAGAGAATTAAAGCAATTATGAAAGCAGGGGTAGGGGTTCAGGGATAGTAAGTTTGAAATAGCCGAAACCATAATCAAAGAGGCATTACTGATGGGCCAAAAAAATATTAAAATGATTTCGTGGAATGTTAATGGCCTTCGAGCTGTATTAAAAAAGGATTTCCATAAATCTTTAAAGAATATGGATGCAGACATTCTATCAATACAGGAAACAAAGCTTCAGGAACCTCAGCTTACAGAAGAAATGAAGAATATTGACGGATATGAATCATACTGGTCTTTTTCCACCGTCAAGAAAGGATACAGTGGTGTTGGTGTTTATACAAAGATAAAGCCCCTGAATGTTAAATATGGTATCGGCATATCAAAATATGATAATGAGGGGCGTATTCTTGAAATGGATTTCAAGGATTTTATCTTTTTTAATATATATTTTCCAAATGGACAGATGAGCGAGGAAAGGCTTCAGTACAAACTTGATTTTTACAGGGATTTTTTTAAATATCTTGATGCTTATAAGGATAAAGGGAAATGCCTGATAATTGCCGGTGATTTCAATACCGCTCATAA
>DAOURZ010000157.1 GCA_030627475.1 Deltaproteobacteria bacterium
AAACTATGAGCAGACAAGGACCTGGTAAGTGGCACCGAGAGGCTGGCGGGATTTGTGTCGGGCTGCATATTGAAGCCTTATCGGACAGCATTTTACAGCCCTGCCGGAGGCAATAAAATAGACAAAATTCTGTCCGATAATGACCCAATATGTAGCAGTGCATCAAATCATGACAGCCCCGTTCTTCGAGCCTGCACAAAACCGGGTGGGTGGGGAATTAAAATAAAGACCGGCTGCGGGCATAAAAACAGAATACAGCCGATCCGCAGCCGGGAAAGGAATGCTCACGTCTTGAATACTGATTCTTATTCCTTTGAAAAATAAGATAGAAAAGAGTCTGATAATTAAGTTCAGATTATGTAAGAAGTGCAAACAGCATGACAGGCAGGGCGTTAGAATAATAGACAAGCGGCTTCTTTATTTGCTGATTGGTGGGGTTGGGCGGATTACGGAAAGTAACGGTAAATCTCGCTTCTGTGTAATAACCTGACAAAGTGGACGACATCGTCTTTAATAATCAATCCTATCCTGTAATCACCGGATCTGATCCGATAATAGTTGCCGTACGCTTTCAATTTTTTAAGGTTCACGAGTTCATGAACGCTATCGGCATTATCGACTTCCTGGATTATCTCTTTAACGCGTGAGAGGAGCTTCTTGTCATGCACTTTCTTCCTCAAATCCTTGGCAAAACTCTTTTTAAATTCTAAATTCACGCTTGACCTTCCAGCATGTTGAAAACTTCTTGTTTACTAACCGTTTCCGTATTCTCTCCTTCCTGAATTGCGCGAACCATTGCTATATCCTCCACGACATCGACGATCATGTCCTGAAAAATATTCATTTTCTCTTCAATCGCCTCAATAAATGCTTCTTTTAGAAGCTGTTTAAGTTTGCTATCATCAATTAACGTTTGCATGGTACTTTCCTCCAAAATTAATGACCTGGTAATTGTCCGTTTTGTATTTTTCTCTTTAGTTGCTTATTTTGAATAAACGTATCCAGAATTTGCCGTTTATTCTTCATGGGTTTTTTAAAAAAAGCACTTAAGCATGCTTCCTAAGTGGATTAACTAAATGTTCTATATTGAGGCATCTTAAATTGCTGGTTTTCCAGAAAAGACTTTTGGGACACGGCACTAGTTCCTTAACAAGTTGATACATAGAATGTATCTAAAAATAAAACAAAAAGCAAACAATACATTATCTTAAAAGCATTAATTTTTTTCTTGACAGGTTTTTATAAAGGGAATTTTCGGCAGAAAAAAAGGCCATCAACTTTTGAACCAGATCGGTCTGGACATGGATCTGAGACCATCTCGCCTCCTGAGCACGAGCAGCTTAAGCAGAAGCATTTTGCTTCTTATGGCAAGTACGATGACGGGCAGGTCGAACAAATCCGACCCAAATCTATGCTCCTGCTTGTGGAAGTTAATTCGTCCACGTTCCTTATGTTCGCATCGAATGTGCGCAGAATTAATTGTCAACCTTAATAATAAATACAGGTTGACAATTAATTCCCTCCACTATATCTATCGTAGCGAAATAATGTTAAAAACATATCTGAGTTGAACAAGGAAAAACCATGTTTGATAAAACATTAATTAGCATAACTGAAAAAATTATTACATATCCGGACTACTCTATTTCTTGTGAAGATGCCTGCAAGCTTGCTCTTGCCCGGGATAATGCACTTGATTTGATAATGTGCGCCAATAAGATCCGGAACAGGTTTAAAAAAAATAATGTGTTCACATGTTCCATTATTAATGCCAGGTCGGGTCGTTGTTCAGAGGATTGTGCCTTTTGTGCTCAGTCGGCTTTTCATAAAACCGGAATTGAAACTTATCCATTATTAGACACAGAGAAAATGGTAAACTATTCCCTACTGATGGAAGAAGCCGGCGCAACAAAATATTCAATGGTAACAAGCGGTCATTCGCTTTCCGGCATAGAGATTGATTCTGTCGGACATTCGGCAGAAGAGATAAACAGGAAAACTGATCTTTCAGTTTGCGCATCATTGGGACAGCTCACTGACACCATGGCAATAAAGCTCAAAGAAAAAGGAGTGACCACCTATCATCACAATTTGGAAACAGCCAGGAGTTATTTTGGTCAGATATGTACTACACATGAGTATGATGAAGATATTCAGACAATCAAAATAGCAAAATCAGCAGGACTTAAGGTTTGCAGCGGAGGAATTCTTGGGCTGGGCGAAACCTGGTTACAGCGTGTGGAGCTGGCTTTTACACTTAAAGAACTGAATGTGGATTCAATACCAATAAATTTATTAAATCCAATCCCCGGCACAAGAATGGAAAACAGATCCTTGCTTCCACCAATGGAGGCGCTCAAATGTATAGCTCTTTTCAGATTTATAAATCCTGATAAAAGCATAACTATATGCGGCGGCAGGGAACGAACTCTTGGCGATTTTCAGTCATGGATTTTCATGGCTGGTGCTAACGGGGTTATGATAGGCAATTATCTTACTACAAAGGGAAGAAGCGCAGCCATGGATATGGATATGATCAGACAACTGGGGCTTGAGCTTATAGGAGCTATTTAAATGAAAGCAATCGAAGAGCGGAACAAGCAGTTGGAAATTGATGACGGAAAATATATCTGGCATCCGTTCACGCAGATGCAGGATTATGTAAAAGAAGAATCCATTATAATTGAGAAAGGATCCGGATGTATCTTAACGGATATCAATGGGAATGAATATATTGATGGGGTTTCTTCTTTATGGACAAATGTTCACGGGCACAGAAAAAAAAAGCTGGATGTTGCCGTTAAAAAGCAACTTGACAAAATAGCGCATTCAACTTTGCTGGGGCTTTCCAATGTTCCTGCTATCAGATATGCAAAAAAAATTGTCGGAATTACGCCAAAAGGTTTAACAAGAGTATTTTACTCAGATAGTGGTTCAACTGCTGTTGAGGTAGCACTCAAGATAGCCTTTCAATATCAACAACAAGCTCGGGATGGAAATCCAAAAAAAAAGAAATTCATATCTCTGTACAACTCTTATCATGGAGATACCATTGGTTCGGTGAGCGTTGGAGGCATTGGTCTGTTTCATTCAGTGTATAAACATCTTCTTTTTGAATCAATAAAAGCCGAGTCTCCCTATTGTTACCGATGTGCATTCGGAAAATCCCGGCCCGGCTGCAACCTTGAATGCTTAAGCAGGTTGGAAGAAATTATGAACGCTCATGCACATGAAGTAACGGCAATGGTAATTGAGCCTCTGGTTCAGGGAGCATCGGGAATGTTGCTGCAACCTCCCGGCTATTTGAAAAAAGTCAGAGAACTCTGCGACAGGTACAACATATTTATGATAGCAGATGAGGTTGCGGTAGGATTCGGGAAGACAGGAAAAATGTTTGCCTGTGAGCATGAAGATGTCACGCCGGACATTATGACCCTTGCCAAGGGCATTTCAGGAGGATATCTGCCGCTTGCAGCTACTCTGACAACTGAAAAAATTTATAAAGGATTTTTGGGAGAATATGAAGAACTCAAAACATTTTTTCACGGCCACACCTATACCGGAAATCCCCTGGCCTGTGCGGCAGCCATAGCAAATCTTGAAGTTTTTGAAGAAGAAAAAGTGCTGGATAAACTTCAGACGAAAATTGAGCATTTCAAACAAAGGCTGCAATTATTCACAGCCTTAGACAATGTAGGAGATGTTCGTCAATGCGGAATTATGGTTGGCATAGAGCTGATAGCTGATAAAAATACAAAAGAGTGTTTTCCTCCAGGAGCAAGGATCGGACACAGGGTAATAAAAGAAGCACGTAAGCACGGTCTTATAATAAGACCACTGGGGGATGTAATTGTTCTTATGCCTTCCCTCAGCATTTCAATTGATGAACTCGACAGACTTTGCGATATAACATATGAATCTATTCGAACTGTTACTGAAAAATATAAGGGGTAACTAAAGTTTTGGGTTTTGAGTTGAAGGAAATATGAATATTAAAGGCACCTTTTATTTTGATCCATCTGACAAAATTTATGCAGATCATTTCCCCGGTAAACCTGTTGTTCCCGGGAGTCTTGTAATTCATGCCTTTCTTAAAGCATTGCAAGAAGAAGAGGTTAATAACGTATTATATATAATAGAGAATTTCAGGTTTAGAGAATTTGTTTCTCCGGGCGAATACCCTTTTAATATAGAAATTGATTATAACAAAATGAAATGCAGACTTTTTCAAAGCAGTTCAGACATGCTGAAACCAGTTGCAACAGGAATAATCAGAAAATGACTATGAAATTTTCAGGTAATCAGGCACTTATCCTGGGTGGCAGTTGTGAACTCGCTATTACTCTTGCTCAGTGCTTGGTTGAAGCAGGTCTGTTTCCGATATTGACATACAGAAGCGAAAAAGGATTGGAGTATATAACAAAAAGTTTGAAGACTTATAGAAAAAAATATAGCGCTTTTTTACTTGAATTCGGCAATAGAGATTCAATGAATTCTCTTTTTAGCCAAACAGAT
>DAOURZ010000229.1 GCA_030627475.1 Deltaproteobacteria bacterium
AAACGAAAAGATTGAAAATTTACAAGTACAGATATCCCATACTTATGGTTTTCACATGCTTCAGCATAAGCTGGAAATCTATGGTATTTGTTCAGAATGCCTTAAAAGCCATTTAAAACTTATGCCTCTTGTAATGGCAAAGCAAGGCGAACAACTCATAATCAAAGATTTTACAGGCGGATCAACTGCACGTATGCGTTTATTAAGCATGGGTCTGAAAATTGGAGATGAGATTGATGTCATTACCAACATCGGACGGGGACAGATGGTTATAGCTTTAGAGTGCACCCGCTACGCTATCGGACACGGACTGGCGCAGAAAATAATTGTTCAGCCAATTAACCCGGAGTGATAAAAACCCAGGAATTTTTACAATGCTGTTAAGCGAAATGAAAGAAGGGCATACCGGAATAATTGTTCGTGTAGGAGGCAATGGAGCCTTACACAGAAGAGTACTTGAAATGGGGCTGACCAGGGGGTCGGAAATTTACGTAGAAAAATATGCGCCCTTGAAAGATCCGATTGAACTTATTATAAAGGGCTATCATATATCCATTAGGGTTGAAGAAGCTGCAAACATAACCGTTGACAAGGTATCGCCTTAATGCAAAAAAAAAATATTACAATAGCCCTCGCAGGAAATCCTAATTCGGGTAAGACAACAATATTCAATAATATTACCGGAACAAGACAAAAGGTAGGGAACTGGCCTGGTGTTACGGTTGAAAAGAAAGAAGGTTCTGTAAGTAAATACGGGTATGATCTTAAAATTATTGATCTTCCCGGAACTTACAGTTTAACCCCTTTTTCCATAGAAGAAATTGTCGCGCGGAATTTTGTTCTTGAAGAGTCCCCTGATGTTGTTATTGATATAATTGATGCATCCAATCTTGAACGCAGCCTTTACCTCGCTACGCAGTTAAGAGAACTTGACTGTAAGGTTTTATTCGTTCTGAACATGGCTGATGTTGCATCTTCACGGGGAATAAAAATTAATGCCGACAAGCTGTCCGAACTTCTGGATGTGCCGGTAGTTTTTACAACAGGAAACAAAAACAAAGGTATTGATAATTTACTGAAAACAGCCATAAAATTGGCCGAGTCAACATCAGCGATCTCCCAAAAACGTAAGGTTAAATACAGCAAGGATATTGAAACCTCTATCTCAAAACTTCAAGACTTCATCGAAGAACGCATAGAAGAAAATTTTCCTTATAATATAAGATGGACAGCTATAAAGCTTCTCGAAAACGATAAAATCGTTAGAAAACGTATTCGTCAAAAAAACGAAAATAAAAGCCGGGAAATTCTTAGTGAAGTTGAAACGCATCGCAAGCATCTTTTGGCTCGTTTTGATGAGGAGCCTGAAATAGTAATGACAGATGAGCGATATGGATTTATAGCCGGAATTATGAAGGAGGTTGTAAAAACATCAACAAAACGGCGCATAGATACTTCAAGGAATATTGACCTCGTTCTTACGAACCGATATATCGGGTTCCCTATCTTTATACTCTTTATATGGATTATGTTCCAGACAACTTTTACCGTAGGTTCCTATCCAATGGAATGGTTAAGCAGTGGAGTCAACTGGTTGTCGGCAACATTAGAAATATTTCTTCCTGATAGTTTTTTAAAAGATCTTATCTTAAACGGAATAATAGCAGGCGTTGGAAGCGTTATAATTTTTCTTCCAAATATCCTGATACTTTTCTTCTTTATCGCAATTTTTGAAGATACCGGATATATGGCAAGAGCGGCCTTTCTTATGGATAAGATAATGCATCTTATAGGGCTGCACGGCAAATCTTTCATCCCAATGCTCATGGGATTCGGCTGCAGTGTTCCGGCAATCATGGCAACCCGCACTCTTGAGAGCAATAAAGACAGAATCCTTACTATACTAATAACTCCATTTATGTCGTGTTCAGCCAAACTGCCAATATATATTCTGCTTGCCGGTACCTTTTTTAGCGCCAGAGCAGGAACGGTAATATTTTCAATCTATATTACCGGTATTATTCTCTCAATTATAACCGGGCGATTATTTCGATCTACGATTTTCAAAGGTGCCGACGCTCCATTTGTCATGGAACTGCCTCCCTACAGAGTTCCAATGATAAAAAGTCTTGTTATCCATATGTGGGATAGAAGCAAAATGTTCCTGAAAAAAATGGGGGGTATTATTCTTGTCGGCTCAATTATTATATGGATGCTCACGGCTTTTCCACGCAATATAAATTATTCAATGAATTATAATGAAGAAATAAACAAGATCAATGCATCCTCGTCCTTTACGGAAAAACAAAAAAAGGCCGCTATAACAAAGCTTAAACTAACTGAAAAAGCCGAAAAGACTGAAAAATCTTTTATGGGCCGCATTGGAAAAACCATTGCCCCTGTATTTGCACCCATTGGAATAGACTGGAGAGGCAGTGTGGCGCTTCTTACAGGTTTTGTTGCAAAAGAAATCGTAGTAAGCTCACTCGGGATACTTTATTCTGCCGAAAAAGCGGATGAACCGGATGCTCTCAAGAACGCACTCTTATCTTCTGAAATGACACCTCTTTCCGCACTTTCATTAATGGTTTTTGTACTGTTGTATCTTCCCTGTGTTGCAACAATAGCAACAATACGCAAGGAAACCGGTTCCCTGAAATGGACTTTGTTTAGCATAACCTACAGCACTTTTATAGCCTGGACAGCAGCCTTTTGTCTTTATCAAGGCGGAAAGGTTTTAGGTTTAACCTAAAGTTGACAGAAAAAATATTTGCTATAGGGGACATTCATGGATGTTTTGATAAGCTGTGTGCACTTATGGATAAAATCAAGATAGATCACGATAAGGATATCCTGTTATTCCTTGGAGATTATATAGATAGAGGTAATAGTTCTTTTGATGTTATTGAATATCTGATTGATTTAAAAAAGCATTTTCAAAAAATTATATTTTTAAAAGGAAATCACGAAGAAATGCTGGAAGAATATCTTTCAGGAAAAAACAGGCTTGACTATCTAACACATGGAGGACAACAAACTCTGGAAAGCTACATGAAAAAAAGCCGGACGGCGGATTCCCCCCTGATACCACAAGAACACCTTGATTTTTTCAAATCACTCTTACTTTATTATGAGACTGATGATTTTATATTCGTGCATGCAGGACTTAGAGAAAATATTCCGCTCGAAATGCAGGATCCGGCAGATGTTCTCTGGATACGTAAAAAATTCATACACTCGAATTTTGATTTTGGAAAAAGAGTTGTTTTTGGGCATACACTTTATGCAGAACCATTGGTAGAGCCCAACAAAATAGGAATTGATACTGGTGCTGTTTACGGCAACAAACTAACCTGCGTTGAATTGCCCGCACTTTTATTTTATCATGTATGATATGGCAAACAGTTGATAATTGATAATTGATAATTGATAATTGATAATTGATAATTGATAATTGATAATTGATAATTGATAATTGACAGTTGATAATTGACAG
>DAOURZ010000121.1 GCA_030627475.1 Deltaproteobacteria bacterium
AAACTTTTTTTCCATTAATATTTTCAACCCCGATTAGTGTATGTGTATAATTATTTATAATGCTGTCGGTTTTGGACAAATCGTTGTTAGAGAAATCCGATCCCATCCATGCCTGAGACATCATTGAAGGTGGAAGCTTGATTACGCGATTGATTCTGGGATTATATATCCACATCTCCCGTCCCTTCTTAAGAGTTCCATTGCCGTTATCCTTAGGCGGAGCAATTATTCTGAAAAGACTTTCCTTTTGCCCTTTGGTCCAAGCCTTTATTGTCATACTCCTTTCCCAGTCCGGCCGGTGAATAGTCATTTGAATTATTGCAATTGATGCATTTCCACGCATATAATTAAAACTTGCTTCTATAATGGACAGGGCATCTTGAGCCTTGGCGGTTGCAGAAAAAGCGGCAACGATTATTAAGGACAAAAAAAATCCAAAAATCAGGTTTCTTGCCATATAAATTCCTTTCAACCTCAAAAAGTGCATAGCCAACCCTTATCTCATGTGTGCGCTATTGCTCTAATTTCTTCGGCTTCAGAACTGTCTCCAAAGATAGCTTCGTTGATTATTCTCTCAGCGGTCTCATTAATATGAGCAGTAAGTTCCTTGTTGAGCTCCAGAAACTCAGGCCACAGCGTTTTGTCCACAAATATTTTGGAAACCTTGGCCATTACGGTAGTGTATCGTTGACGATAATACCGATATGGCTTGATGTCATAGCGCCTCAGCAAGGCAACAAGCAACTTTCTGGACCACGTATTTTTTAACGTAAATTTATACTCTATTGGAGGGGCGGATTCCTTGCAGGACTCTATCTTCTCCCTTATTCTTTGCCGTGCATTCTCGGCTGCAGTCCGTTCACCGGGGGTTGTGGCACCTGAGTGCAGCGCATCAATCAGTTTGAGTTTCTCAATCAATCTTGCAAAATCGCTCATAAATATTCTCCAAACAAAGAAAAAACGGTTAATGTTTCATCAAAAACATAAAATAAAAAAAACAGCATGGCAAATAATACTACTAATTTTTTTATTGATTAAAGTTTCCTTTTCCTTTTCCGGCATCAAAAATGACTATTAAGGAACGGGCCGACCGTTTATAACTCAAGACCGTTGCGATTTGCTCTACACCTTTGCTGGTTTTAATCGGCGCTTTTAGCCTGACATCAGGTCCCCCGGGATAAGGTTCCGTAGAAACTGCTCACAGGGAAGACAAAGGATGTTATTTATTAAAAGCCGTTCATTCCCGCGGTAGAGAAGGAGTGCTTGTGCCTCCGGATAATCAGATTGAAAAGCCGATAGTCCTTTGAGCATTTTGCTATTGATCCTGCCGGAATTCTTCACCTCTATGGCCTGGAAAATATCCTGGCCATAAAGTACAAAATCAACCTCTACACCTGATTTTGTACGCCAGTAGTAGAGATTGCATGTTTTATTGCTATATGCAATCCAGGCTCTTAGATGCTGGGCAACAAGGCCTTCGAGCCCGGAACCGTCAATTTCATGGGGGCTGTCTAAGGGACCGACCGGCCGCAAGGATCGAAAGACACCGCTATCAAAATAATAAAATTTAGGGTGAGAAATCAGACGCCTCTTGGCACGCCTAGAAAAAACCGGCAATCGGAAAGATAACAACAAATCATCAAGAACAGCAAAATAATTATCCACAGTTTTTCGTTTAATCCGGCATTCCCTTGCCACTTCCGAGGCATTCAGTATGGACCCATGAGAAAAGCTGACTATTTCTAAAAAGCGACTGAATGCTCCGATATTACGCACAATGCCTTCCATCTGAACCTCTTCTTTCAGATAGAGAGCTACATACGAAGCAAGTGTTTCTTGCGGATAAGAAGAGCTGGTGATCAAAGGTACCAGCCCGGTTTTCAAACTTTCAGTCAGTGTGAAGGATGATCCAAGTTCAGCAGCCATAAACGGATGCATTGTTTTGAAAATTACACGACCAGCCAAAAGGTCAACTCCGGTCCTTTTTAGTTTTCTGGCGCTGGAGCCGGTAAGAACAAACTGGTATCCGGCTCCATCTTCGAGAAGCTCATGCACAACATCAAGAAGTTCAGGGATTTTCTGGACTTCATCAATAATTATGGTCTTCCCCTTTGACCCTCTTGTCACTTCACGTAATCGTTCCGGCCTTGCCGAATATATACGAAACACCTCAGGTGCCAGGAGATCAATCACTTCGGCTCCTGGGTAATACTGTTTAAGCCAGGTTGATTTTCCTGTTCCTCTTGGCCCAAAGAGAAAAAAACTTTGCCGGGGTGCCTGAAAAAAACGCATCACTGTTTCCATTTTTACCTCCTATTTTGCATCTTGAATGCAAAATATCACACCATAAGGGCGTATGCAATCTAAAAGGTATATCCATTACTCCTCAAAATTTTGGACTGTTGAGTATCTTATTAAAGGGGAGGAAAAAAAATGATTAGAATTGATGGAAGAAAAAAAGGAAGAAAGGTGGGTAAGGTTAAATTATTATTGAATCCGTATAATCAGCTACAGATTTGGATAGGCTCAGATCACAAAAGTTGATGTAATAACGCGCTATTTCAATATGTTTGGTATTTGAGGCTGGATTTTAAATTGGACAAAGACTGCTGAAGCTGTGATGCACATAGTTAAAAAAAATTATTTCGGCCACGTTTCTAAGAGGCTTTTCCATATTTTTCGTATAGCCTGACCAGCCAAGGAGTCTGAATTATATTCAAATATTGTTTGTCCCTGAACCATGGCTTTTGTAAAATTTTGATCAAAAGGTATATGGCCTAAACATGTCAAACCTTTGTCTTTGGCGAATTTTTCTATTTCATCAGTTAAATTTTGATTAATATCAAATTTATTGACGCATAAAAAAGTTGGCACCTTGAAGTGATTGGCAAGCTGAACAACCCTCTGCATATCGTGTTTTCCTGATACACTGGGTTCTGTAACAACAAGCACAGCGCTGGCTCCGCCTATGGAGGCAATTACCGGACAACCTATTCCCGGAGGACCGTCAGTAAGAATTAGATCAAGCCCTTTTTCTTCTGCAAGTTTTTTGGCTTCCTGTCTTACAAGTGCTACAAGCCTGCCTGAATTTTCTTCAGCTATACCAAGCCTTGCATGTACCAGTGGGCCGAAACGCGTATCGGAAACATACCATTCTCCGCAAGTATTCAGAGGAAAGTCTATTGCTTTTTCAGGGCAAAAATAAACGCATACGCCGCAACCTTCGCATTCAATTGAATTAACCTCGAAAGTTTCGCTTATGGCCTCCCATTTGCATAAATCAATGCAAAGGCCGCATTCAGTGCATTTATCTTTGTTTATAACAGCGCTATGGCCGCTCTGAAAATCATGTTTCTCTATTATGTCCGGATCGGTAATCAGGTAAAGATCGGCCGCATCAACATCTGCATCACAAAGTACCTTGTTTTTTGCAAGATATGCAAATGCAGCCATTAAACTGGTCTTGCCTGTTCCGCCTTTACCGCTTATTACAATCAATTCTTTCATTAATAAAAGTACCTTAAGGAACGTATATTTATCCGGTTACCATGCTCAAGCGTGAAAACAAAAAACTCATTTGTCCGCATTCCTGATACGATAACCAGAATTGTTGATTGAAAAAAATTAATTCGCTATTTTTTTAATATTATCATATAAAGTTAGAAATATTTCTTTAAATTCAGGAATATTTTCTACAATCATATCCCCTCTTGAGCAGACCTCGACTATTTTTCTGTCAAAAGGTATTTCCAAAAGAACCGGCAGACCTTCCTTTTTTGCAAAATCCTTAACTTTATCATCTCCTATATCTGAGCGATTAATTACCAGTCCACATGGTATGTTTAATATTTTAACTGCACCAACAGCTAATTCTAAATCATGCAGACCGAACGGCGTAGGCTCAGTAACAAGAAGAACAAAATCAACCCCCTTCATGGCCGCTATAACCGGACATGATGTTCCCGGGGGGGCATCTATAATGGTGAATTTATCAGACTTGGCAAAGGAACGTACTTTTTCGATTAATGGAGGCGACATGGCTTCGCCGATCCTTAATTTTCCGTGGACAAACTCTATACCATCACGGGAACCCTTTTGTATAACGCCTAATTCCCGAGTTGTTTCCTTTATAGCGCCTTCAGGACAAACCTTTTCGCAACCTCCGCAACTGTGGCACATCTCAGGAAATGTCATCACTGTAGTCCCGGCTATTAAGATTATAGCTTTGAATTGACATATTTCGTCGCATTTCCCACAGAGATTACATTTTTTTTTATCTATTTCCGGAACAGGTGTAGTAACTTTAATGGTTGTTTCAAATACAGGTTTGATAAAAAGGTGGCTATTTGGCTCTTCCACATCACAGTCCAGCAACTGAACATCAGAACCAATTGCCATGGCCAGATTTGTAGATACGGTTGTTTTTCCGGTTCCACCTTTTCCGCTTGCGATACTTATGATCATTATTAAGGATCCATTTCTGGTTGGTTAGAAACGTGAAAATTAATTTGTTCACGTTCCTTAATGGTAATCGTGAGTGCCAAGTACTACTTTGATTCCGGTCTTTTCTTCAATAATTTTGGCCTTTTCTTCTGCGTCAGTATAAGGACAACCGGGTTTTGCCTTGGCGAGACAGGAACTTAAATATATTACGTCCGGCTTGATTTCAGATAATTTTATTGCCATGCCGATATTTGTAGCAATTGCCCGGCCAGGGCATTCACATTTTACAAAAGCTACAACCTGGGAGGGTTCTTTGAAATTGCCATCGCCAAGAGATGCTGCTTTCAGACAGCGCCATTCACCCGGGCATCCCTTACCACTATCCATATATGAGCCACAACCCACTACTGCAATTTTTTTCATTTTAATTCATTTCCTTTATTTGTTGCGTCAAAATATTAGTTTTACATCCCGGCATCAGGAACTTTGGATTTGACAAGGTGCCATGTAGATAAGCGCTTAATACATCTTCAACTTTACCGGATATCCCGGAGATTATTTTAATTCCTGTGGACGTGAGTATCATTGAAAATGAACGTGAGATAGCACCGCAAATCAGTATATTCACTTTAAGATCCTGAATACGAAAACATCTTCGAGATAAATCCTTTTCGTAAAAATATGTTTTGAAACGCGCCAACTCATTCAGGTCTTTTGTATCAATAATCAAAAGCCTTGAGGCAGTATCAAAAACCGGCGAAACTTTATCATTCCATATCGGCACGGCAATTCTCATGGGAAGATTATCTACCGAAATCACTAT
>DAOURZ010000148.1 GCA_030627475.1 Deltaproteobacteria bacterium
CCTGAAAGAATACATCATCAAGGGCTTTGCCATGGATGATGAACGCCTTAAACAAGCCGATAAATGGGATTATTTTGACGAGTGGCTGGAGCGTATACAGGACATCCGGGCTTCGGAAAAACGTTTTTACCAGAAAATCAAGGATATTTACACCACAGCCATTGATTATGACAAAGCATCAGAGCAGGCACAGGTGTTTTTTAAAAAGGTTCAGAATAAAATGCTTTGGGCCACCACCGGAAGAACCGCAGCTGAACTTATTGAAAACCGCAGTAACCCGAATATTCCAAATATGGGGCTGACTTCCTGGCGCGGTTCAATTGTGCGAAAACAGGATGTAACCATTGCCAAAAATTATCTGAATGCTGATGAAATAAAAGACCTGAATGAAATTGTCACCATGTATCTGGATTATGCCGAACGGCAGGCACGACAGAGAAAAACCGTTACCATGGAACAGTGGGCAGACAAGCTTGATGCCTTTTTGGAATTCAATGAACAAAAATTACTCACCCACGCCGGCAAGGTTAAAGCGGACGTTGCCAGACGAATTGCTGAAGGCCGCTATGAAGAGTTTGACAATAAACGTAAGACAGCAGAAGCACAAGCGACGGATGAAGAAGACTTAAAACAGCTTGAGGAAATAGAAAAGAAATTGCTTGATAATCGGGGAAAACGGCATGAATGAAGCAGAAACCAGAGCTGAACGGATTGACCCCGCATTAAAAGCATCTGGTTGGGGCGTAATTCAGGAGACAAAAGTATTCCGTGAATTCCATATTACCCATGGAAAAATTCAGACTGGCGGCACAAGAAGCAAGCCGCTTATTGCCGATTATATTCTCTCTTATAAAAATGTAAAACTCGCAGTTATTGAGGCCAAAAGTGATGAGTTGGAAATTGGCGAAGGCGTTGCTCAGGCAAAGGAGTATGCCGAGAAACTAAAACTGAAGTTTACTTATGCAACAAACGGCAAAAAGATATACCAAATCTGCATGAAGACAGGGGAAGAAGGTTTGGTTGCAATTTTTCCAACACCTGATAAATTATGGAAATTAGTTCACGAGGAGCAAAACCGGTGGCGTGATGATTTCAATAATATCCCCTTTGAAGATATAGGTGGAACCAAACCACCATACTTTTATCAGGAAATTGCTGTCAACAAAGCCCTTGGTGCGATTGCTGATAATAAAGAGCGTATTTTGTTAACCCTGGCTACCGGAACAGGTAAAACTTTTATTGCCTTTCAGATAGCATGGAAGCTCTTTCAAACTCGCTGGAACTTAAAAAAAGATGGTTCAAGAAGGCCGAGAATACTTTTTCTGGCTGACAGGAATATTTTAGCAGACCAGGCCTTTAATGCTTTCAATGCCTTTCCCGAAGACGCTCTTATAAGAATTGCCCCTGCCGAAATAAAAAAGAAAGGCCGGGTCCCTACCAATGGAAGCATCTTTTTTACCATATTCCAGACCTTTATAAGTGGCAGAGATGAAAGCGGCAACCCTGTTCCGTATTTTGGCGAATATCCGTCTGATTATTTCGATTTTATAATTATTGATGAGTGTCATCGTGGTGGGGCTAATGATGAAGGAAACTGGCGGGGAATAATGGAATACTTCTCTCCGGCGGTGCAACTTGGATTAACGGCAACACCAAAGCGGAAGCAAAATATTGATACTTACGCCTATTTTGGTGAGCCTGTTTATGTATACTCCCTTAAAGAAGGCATTAATGATGGATTTTTAACTCCCTTCAAAGTCAAGCGGATACAAACAACACTTGATGAATACATATACACTTCTGACGATACAATTATTGAAGGAGAAGTTGATGCGGGCAGAATCTATTGTGAAGATGATTTTAATCGCATTATTGAAATTAAAGAGCGTGAAGAAAAAAGGGTTAAAATTGTTCTCAATGAAATAAATCAAAAAGAAAAAACCATTGTATTTTGCGCTATTCAGGCACACGCCCTTGCGATTAGAGATTTAATAAATCAAAAGAAAGAAAGCTCCGACCCCAATTATTGCCACAGAGTAACAGCTAATGATGGCAAACTCGGCGAGCAGCATTTAAGAGATTTTCAGGATAATGAAAAAACAATTCCAACAATACTAACCACATCGCAAAAACTTTCCACCGGAGTTGATGCCAGGAATATTAGAAATATTGTTCTTTTACGTCCTATTAACTCAATGATTGAATTCAAACAAATAGTAGGTCGTGGTACTCGTCTTTTTGACGGAAAAGATTATTTCACCATTTATGATTTTGTGAATGCATATCAACATTTTCTTGACTCTGATTGGGATGGGGAACCGATGGCGCCGGAAACATGTGCTAAATGTGGTAAATCTCCCTGTATCTGCGAAAAAGAGTCTCCCCTGCCTTGTAAAGTCTGTGATCAAACCCCTTGTATCTGCGAAAAAGAGCCGCCAGGACCTTGTGAAATATGTGGAAAACAGCCATGTGAATGCCCCAAATGGAAAAGGCTTAAAATTAAGCTGAAAGACGGTAAAGACAGAGAAATTCAACATATGATTTCGACATCATTTTGGAGCGTTGACGGTAAACCGATTTCAGCGGAAGAATTTTTAAACAACCTGTTTGGTAAATTACCTGATTTCTTTAAAAACGAAGATGAACTCAGGAAGATTTGGTCTAATCCAACCACAAGAAGTACTTTTTTAAGGAACCTTGAAGAAACCGGATTTGGAAAAGAAGAACTTACGACTATTCAACGGCTGGTAAATGCTGAGAAAAGTGACTTATTTGATGTTTTGATGTTTTGGAATATGTCTCTTTTGCTGTGAAACCTATAACCAGAGAAGAAAGAGTACAAATTGCAAAGCCGATTATCTTTGCAAAACTGGATAGCAAACAAAAAGATTTTCTGGACTTTGTTTTATCGAAATACATAGAGACCGGTGTTGAAGAACTTGACCAGGATAAATTACCGTGTCTTTTAGAATTAAGATATCAGTCCATTACAGATGCCGCAGAAGAACTTGGAGGAGTAGAAAGAATTAAAGAAACATTTATTGATTTTCAGGAATATTTATATGTTAAAAAAGCAGCATAGGAAGAATCCAGTTACGCAGTTGTAGCTATGGCGATTAAGCAGTTGCGAGGACAAATAAAAAAGGGCTAACAAAAAAATGCACTCGGACAAAAGCCCAAAATATCAGATAGATAGCCAGCGTTGAGAAAACCAAGAAAAAAGTGATGGAGAAAATTCGTGAAGAATATATGAAATATGATCAGTATCTATCCGAAGGTTATCCAATAGGTTCCGGTGTTGTTGAATCGGCCTGCAGTCACGTTCCTAAGGATAGAATGGAAATATCAGGTGCCTGATGGGGAATTAACGGATCAGATTCAATTCTGAAGTTACGCTCAGTAGCAAAAAGTAAGGATTTGGATGAATGCTGGGAATTTTTCACAGCACACGCTCAGAATAATACATTTTTTCCTGATAAATATAACTTTATGAAGGTACAGGAAAAAATGGCTGCTTAATGTTGGTTACACTCTAATCATTTTTTTTAAAACAAACCCTTTCAAAACCAAGGGATGTTATCACAAATTTTTTCAAGTGCAGGTTGCCGTATTTATCATCAAGTTCTTTACCATACAAAACAACCTGCTTCTCGCCCTCTTCAAGCGCTTTTTTTATCTCCGGCATGCCGTATAATTCATCTTTGGGCAATTGTTTGGCCTGCTCTCCCGTTATTCCCGAATTTTTTAATGTTACAAATTTAAATTCAATCAAAACATCAAAAATTTTAAAGTGTCTCTTATCCGGTCTGATAATCATGGTCAGATCCGCATACTTTCGGCCAACCTCCGGTTCAGAGTCCATCACGTACAAAATATCATTATAAAGAAGGGTTAAAAATGCGGTCTTTAACGTTAATTCATTTGCCCATCTATAATCCCTGTTTTTAAACACAGCAAAATAACGGTTTTCTACAAAATCGCACAAGGGTTGCATGTTGCCTTTCTGGTAAACCTGTTTTGCCGCAAATTTACCATCATCTCTGTCACCGGGCTCAGGTAAAAGCATTTTTTGAACCCGCTCCACATACAAATTCTTTATTACCAGATTCGGAACTTTTAAAATTACATCACCTTCAGGATTTTCACCTGCCAGAGTCAGTACACCAAAATAATAAAGAAATGAAGCCAGGAAAGCATTGTCCTTTGAGTTGTCTGACAGCATTTTCCTGACACCGAACCTGTCTGAAATATCTTCAACCGTTAGTTGATGATCTTTTTGCATCATAGAAAGAAGAATATCTCTGCCCATGGGAATTGCCGCAATATATTCCAGTTTAGATTCATCTACGGCCAGATTGGAATCAAGCATCTTGCGCGGATAACTACACATTTCCCGGAACTGTTCAAAAAAATAAAGGCATAATGTGGGATTGTAAATATATTCATCCAGGCCTAACGCAAAAAGATATCCATCATAGTATGTTTTCATTAAAGCAAGAGCATCATCTGTTTTTTTTGCGTCAAAATCGCATTCAGCCACAATTTGTTCAATGACTCCGCGCACTTCATTTTGTCTGAAACCGCATAAATCGTTGAGTTTTGGCTTAAAATAAATATTTTTAGCGATATTATAGCCGCTTGTAATATCACTTAATACAACAGGAGAAACACCTGTTATAAATACCCTGTCAAACATAGAGCCGGAGGTGGAAGATTTGATC
>DAOURZ010000216.1 GCA_030627475.1 Deltaproteobacteria bacterium
ACTCAGTATGGGTGGCATATTATCAAGGTTGAAAAAATAACTGAAGAAAAAACTGTTTCATTTAAAAAAGCAAAGGATAACATACGGAATAAACTTGTAAAAGAAAAAGCAACCAATCTGGCCTATGAAGAAGCCGAATCAGTTTATGATGCTTCTTTTGAAGGTGATGATTTGATAAAAAATGCCGAAGCCCGAGGTATTACCATGGTTACCACCGACTTTTTTACAAAAAACAAGGGACCTGATGTGAAAATAAATGCAAAAATAAAAAATCGTTCGGCATTTGCATCATATGCATTTAATCTTTCACTTATGGAAATCGGCAATGTACAGGATTTTGAAGATGGATATTACATTATTCAGCCCATCGAAAAAATACCTGAAAAAATACCTGAATTAAAGGATGTTGAGGAGAAAATCCGGGTTGATTTAATCAAACAATTGCAGGATGAAAAGGCAAGTAAAGACGCAAACGATTTTCTGATTGCTTTAAGAGATAACGACTTTTCAGAGGCAAAATGGGATATGGAATGCAAAAAGTTTAATTTAACAACAGTTGCCACTGGTTTTTTTAAGCGAAATGACTCCGTACCACATATTGGATCTGAGCAAAATATTTCCCGGGCGGCATTTAAACAACTTTCAAATGAAAATATGTTCCCGGAAGCCCCTGTAAAAGGGGAAAAGGGATATTATATTATCAGATTCAAAGATAGAAAAGAACCCGAACTTAATGAATTTGAAGAAGAAAAAGAAAAAATAAAAGAAAAACTGCTTAAACAAAAAAATGTTAGAACTTTTGATGCATGGCTTTCAAGTATACGAAATGAAAGTATTATTTCAATCGAAAAGGGTTTTGAGGAATAATTCTATTTTGCTATCTATTTTGAGATCATGGCCCGCATCATATCACCGGCGTTTTCAGCATGATCGGCAATGGAACCAATGATTTCAGCCAATGTTATCATATGAAATATTGTAACAGGATCCATATCCATATTAAGGGTCTTTCTCTTTATCATTGCTTCAATTTTATCTGCTTCATGCTCCTGACGGCGAAGATTTCGAATAATATCCTTGATAAGGCTTCTTTGTTTTTCTGAAAAATTTTTAAAATATTTTCTTGCCTCTGATACCATAACGCTCAATTCTTCGATAGGATCAATAGTTGCATCTACAAGAAGAAAAAACTCTCTTTGAAGTCCTTCCGGAATACCAGGGTCGCTTCTATATGATAACCAGTCCAAAGCATCCTCCACAGCATCGAGAACTCTATCTTGTTCTCTCAAGTACCTGAATAACTGAAATTTGTCTACCGGCATCAATGTACCTTTGGGCAGGTGTCCTCTAATACGCCGTTTAATGATATCTGCTTCAGTTTCCATTTTAACAACATCCTGCCTGAATTCTTCAAACGTTTTACATTTTCTGGAAATATGGCACTCTATCGCTTGTTGAAAAGCCCAGGCACATTCTTTTAATTTTTCCGCATGTTCCTGCAATCCATCAAATGGCGATGCAATAAACATAGACATAAATGGTATACGCATAACTATATTCCTTATAAGGCCTTTGCAAGAGGCTTCCTTTTGCCCAATTTCGGTATCGGTCTCAAATTTTAAGCCTCGAAATACTCAATGTATTCCTGCAGTTAAAATTTTCGTCTTCCTTGAACTTGAACAAAATTGAACTTTTTTCAAAGGTCTCCCTTTATAAAATGAGTTGAAGTATTTTAAAAATAGCCATACTGGTGAGAGCCGCAACAGGTACAGTTAAAATCCAGTATAACATAATTTTAAATATTATGCGAAAATTAACTGCTTCAATACCTCTCGCAAGCCCAACACCAAGAACGCCTCCCACTGCCGCATGAGTCGTAGAAACCGGAAGCCCCATTTTTGAAGCAATAAGCACAGTTGTAGCAGCGGCAAAATCAACGGAGAAACCACGTGTATTTGTAAGAGTGGTAATTTTTTTGCCAACGGTTTCCATGACACGACCACCGGCCATGGCAATTCCGAAAGCAATTCCTATGCCTCCGAAAATCAGCAGGAAAATCGGTACAGGCACTTCAGTACCGATTTTGCCTGTTTTAACTATGAAATAAATTACTGCAAGTGGGCCGACTGCGTTAGCCACATCATTTGCGCCTTGAGCCAATGCAACGTAACAGGATGTTCCGATCTGAATAGTCTTGAAAATTTCTTCCACTCCGTTTTCTTTGTTTTTAATAAAGCGTTTTAAAACCATTTTTCCTGCAAATCCTAAGGCTATGGCCAGAACAAACGCTATAAGTAATGCCGATGGAGTTCCAATAGCAAATTTTTTACCAAGAGGTGTTTTAAAAAGAAATGATAAAACAACAAGAAAAAAAGTGATACCGATAAAAAAGGGGGCCAAATTAAGCGCTCTAACAAATGACTTATTTTTTGAAATAATTAATTTTACAATAACTTTGAACATTAAAAAGGCAATGATAAAACTGAAGACCGGAGATATGACCCAGCTCATAACTACAGCTATAAGTTTACTCCATTTGATGACAGAAAACCCGCCCGCCATTATTCCAAAACCGATCATGGCGCCTACAATAGAATGAGTTGTAGATACAGGCAGAGATTTCCAGGTAGCAAAGCTTACCCACAGAGCGGCAGCTATCAGAGCTGAAAGGGCACCAATAAGTGCTATGTGCGGATCTGCAAGAATTTCAGTCGAAACAATACCTTTGCGGATTGTGTTTGTGACATGGGATCCAATAAATGTGGCTCCGACTATATTCAGTATGCCGGCAATAAAAATGGCCTGGCGGACTGTAATAGCTTTTGCTCCGACAGCAGAAGCCATGGAGTTTGCCACATCGTTTGCGCCTATATTCCAGGCCATGTAAAAACCAAAAACATAGCCGATAATAAGGATACAATAATTTATTGTCATAATTTATATATAGCATCACTTACGGATCAAATCAATTTAAAAAATGTTTTTATGGAATTTTTTATTAACTATTAACAACGGATTTTGTTGACTTTAAAAAAAATCTATATTATTTATCCGGTTTAAAAAATTAATAAGCATTAAAGAGACTTAGAAGATTTTAACAATCACGAAGCATGAAAGGATCAAATAGTGTCAATTGATATTCAGACTCTCAAATCCTTGGATCTTTTTGCTGATCTAAACTTTGGCGAGCTGGAACAGATAGCCCCATTAATGCATATGATGAAGGTTACTGAGGGAGAAGTCTTGACACGAAAAGGTGAGCAGGCTCGTACTGTTTTCATTATTTTATCAGGTAATTTCATGCTTTCCTTTAAAGATGAACGCTCGTTCACTCTGCACAATAAAGGTAATATTATCGGCTGGTCAACAGTTGTTACTCCTTTTCAGTATAAAGGTACGGCAACAGCTCTTACAGATGGCCTGGTACTGTCAATGCCCGGCCAGGAGTTTTTGGATCTTATTCAAAGCAATTCGGCCATTGGCGACAAAATCATGCAAAAAATCAATAAAATAGTTTCAGAAAGGATGCCTTATGTAACAGGAACATGGGGAAAGGAGGCATGAATTGTTTGGTTTTGAAGCAATAATAGCCCATGATGGACTGAGCATTTCCGTTATTGGACTCTCAATAGTCTTTGTGTGTCTTATACTTCTTTCCTTTTCAGTTTCCAGGATTCACAA
>DAOURZ010000055.1 GCA_030627475.1 Deltaproteobacteria bacterium
AAGGGAACAACATTTTTTTTAACCTTGCCGCTTAAATGGCAGGGAATAGTTAACGCGCCTGAATCCCTTGGCATGATGACACAAGTTGATACTTCTGCGCAAAAGACCATCCTTACTGCAAATAACGAGATCGAAAATAACGAGCCGAAAATTGAAAACCGGCATAAATGCAGGGATATCAAAAAACCTGAAACCGGAAATAGAATTCTTGTGGTTGAAGACAACGAAGCCGCTGTCATCCAGGTAAGAAAAATTCTGGAAAGCGAGGGTTATAAGGTGGATGTGGTACGAGGCGGTCAGGAAGCGCTTGAGTATGTTAAGCAAACAATCCCTGAAGGAATTATCCTGGATCTAATGATGCCTGAAATAGATGGGTTTGAGGTGCTGGAAAAAATCCGCAAAGCCAAAACCACATCAAAAATTCCAATCCTGGTTCTCACAGCCAAGGATTTGACGCGGGAAGATTTTAAAAAATTAAGCAACAACAATATCCAGCATTTGATTCAAAAAGGGGCTGTGGACCGGCAAAATTTGTTGTTCAAGACCGGATTAATGCTTGACGCCAAACCCGGGATAAAAGTTGAAACTGAAAACCCGAAACCGGAAATCAGAAAATCTGATGCCGAACAACCCGCAACCCGCAACCTGCAACTATTCTGGTGATTGAAGATAATCCTGACAACATGACTACCATAAAGGCTGTGTTGCAAAATAGATACAGCATACTGGAAGCAACAAATGGAAAAGATGGGTTGAAAAAAACGTTTGAGGAAAGTCCTGACCTGGTTCTTCTTGATATATCTCTGTCCGGAATGAATGGTATTACTGTAGTAAAAAAAATTAAAGCAAATAAAGAAGCCAGACATATCCCTGTTATTGCGCTGACTGCCCGCGCAATGAAGGGCGACAGGAAAAAGGTTTTTGAAGCGGGCTGTGACGACTACATTACCAAGCCCATTAATCCGGAAAAAATTTTTGAAATACTTGAGAAGTGGGTATTAGGGAGAAAAACATGTCAAAAATATTAGCTATTGATGATAAAAAAGATAACTTGATTGCTATTTCAGCCTTATTAAATGCCTTGATTCCGGATTGCAATGTGATAACCGCTCAATCAGGAGCTGAAGGTTTAGAAAAAGCAAAAAATCAGTTCCCTGATACGATTCTGCTTGATATCAAAATGCCTGGATTGGACGGATATGAAGTTTGCAACAGACTGAAAAATGATGAAATAACAAAACATATTCCGATTATTATGATTTCTGCCATCAAAACAGAATCAGCAGACCTTGTTAAAGGGCTTGGGACCGGTGCTGATGCTTTTCTGGCTAAACCCATTGATGAATACGTGTTAATTGCACAGGTTAAAACAGCCCTGCGGATAAAAAAAGCGGAAGATCTTTTACGCGAACAAAAAGATTTGCTGGAACATACAGTGCAAAAACGAACTGCCGAATTGATGCGAACAAACGAGCAACTGAAACATGAAATAAATAATCGCGTCAACGCTGAGAAGCGGTATCGGATGCTGGTAGAGACAATGAACGATGGCCTTTTTCTGATGGATGAAAATTGTCTGATAACTTTCGCCAACAACAGACTCTTTGAAATATTAGGATATTCAAAGGACAAAATTATCGGGATGTCCGTGCATAATTTTCTTGATGTAAGCAACCAGCGCATTTTTGACGAACAGATGGAAGTACATAAAAAAAACAACCATACAGTTTGTGAACTTACATTCACCAGAAAAAACGGGCAAAAAATTGATGCGATCTTATCACCAAGCGCTATTATTGACGCAGAGGGTCAATTTAAAGGCAGTTTGGGTGTTATCACAGATATCTCCGAGAAAAAACAACTTGAAGCCCAATTAGTGCAGTCCCAGAAAATGGAGGCCATAGGCCTTCTGGCTGGCGGCGTTGCTCATGATTTCAACAACCTGTTGACCGTCATCATGGGCAATGCCGAGCTTGCGTTGATGGCTGTTATCAAGAATGAATCCTTACGCAAGGAAATAGAAGAGATCAAGAAAGCCGGGGAAAGGGCGGCATCTCTTACCAGACAGCTTCTTGCTTTCAGCCGTAAGCAGATGATAATGCCTGAGGTTATAGATCTGAATAAAGGGATACAAGAAACAAAAAAAATGCTTCAACGTACGATCGGAGAAGATATTGAAATTTTAACGATTGTAGAACCTGAACTGTGGAAAGTTTATGCAGACTCCGGACAGATCGACCAGATAATCATGAACATGGTGATCAATGCCCGAGACGCCATGCCACAGGGAGGAAAACTCACCATTGAGACAACCAATTCCGATCTGAACAAGAACTATTTCTGCGAGCACGGTATTAAAGAGACAGCAGGCCATTATGTTATGCTGGCTGTAAGTGATACCGGAAGCGGGATGGACAAAGAAACCAGAGAACATATCTTCGATCCCTTCTTTACCACAAAGGAAGTCGGCAAGGGCACAGGACTGGGCATGTCCACAGTTTACGGCATTGTCAAGCAAAACAATGGCTTTGTCTGGATTTACAGCGAACCTGGAAGGGGTTCCACCTTCAAGATCTATCTGCCAAAGGTAAAGGGAAATGCAGAGCCGGAGGAAAAAGAACAATCCCCTGTGGACGATTCCGGCGGTTCCGAAACCGTTTTGATTGTGGAGGATGATTACAGTCTTCGGAACTTTGCACAAAAGATTCTCCCGCGCTATGGGTACAATGTCCTTGTAGCTGAAAATGGTGAAGATGCTTTGATGGTCAGAAAGAAGCACAAGGGCCAGATACACCTGTTGCTCACCGATGTAGTAATGCCCAGGATGGGCGGGAAGAAACTCGCAGAAAGACTGCAGTTTTTTTATCCCCGGATGAAGGTAATTTATATGTCTGGATACACGGACAATGCCATTGTTCGTCACGGTGTTCTGGAGCCGAGGCTGAATTTCCTTGAAAAGCCTTTTACGCCGAAAGGTCTGGCTCGCAAAGTTTGGGAAGTGCTGAAAAATGAAAAGTTAGGTTGCTCAGGATTTTGAATTAAGGTACAGGTATTCAGCATTCATTTTCTTGTTCCCATGCTCCAGCGTGGGAACACATAAGGAGTAACGAGAATGATTAACATCCTGGTTGTAGATGATGAAGAGTCCGTCCGGTACCTGTTAGCCCGGATGCTTTTAATGGGCGGATACAAATGCACCATGGCTGCAGATGCAGCGGAGGCCCGTAAATTTATTAAAGATCGGAATTTCGAGCTGATCTTGTGCGATATAACCATGCAGGGAGAGTCCGGCATAGATTTTATCCGATATGTTGCGGCCGAATATCCGGATACAGCAACAATGATGGTGACAGCGGTAGATGATCCGGAAATTGCCGAAACAGCCCTTGAGATAGGGAGTTATGGGTATATGATTAAGCCTTTTAACGCTAATGAGATAATCATTAACGTCCGTAATTCCCTGCGTCGTCGAGAGCTTGAAATTGCAGATCGAAATTGCCGCAGGAACCTGGAAAAAAAGGTAGAAGAACGCACTGCTGAATTACAAAAAATACTGGAAGGGACCATTTACGCCTTGACAATGACTGTTGAATATAGGGATCCATATACAGCCGGTCATCAACAGCGGGTGTCTGATTTGGCCAGTGCCATAGCAAAAGAAATGGGTTTTTCAAAAGACAAGATAATGGGAATTCGTATGGCAGGAATGCTTCACGATATCGGCAAAATAGCAATTCCTATAGAGATTCTCAATAAACCCGGTCGATTAAGCAAAACAAAATTTGAGCTTATTAAAAAACACTCTAAAGTAGGTTACGATATATTGAACTCAATAAAATTTCCATGGCCTCTTTCTCAAATCGTTCTTCAACATCATGAAAGAATAAATGGTTCCGGATATCCTGATGGGCTTTCAGGTAAAGAAATACTAATTGAGGCTAAAATTCTGGGGGTTGCGGATGTTGTTGAAGCCATGGCATCTCGTAGACCTTACAGGCGGGCTCTCGGTATTGATAAAGCCCTGGAAGAGATATCAATTAATAAAGGTAAACTTTATGATATCAAGTCAGCAAATGTATGTTTGAAAATTTTTAAGGATAAAGAGTTTGAATTTAAACAGGATAGTTGATTTGTTTCTCTTGAGCATCCAAAGGTGGCCTGAAGCTGTGATGCATAATTGCAGAAGTTATTTTGGCCACCTTTCTAACCCTTTTAAATTTAAAGTCTGGAGGAAGAATGGATTTGTTTGATAAAATAAATGCTCTGGATCAGATTTACAAAATTTATGACGCATTTATTGATAGCTTTGAACTGGCATGTCAAAGATATTGTTCTACTTGCTGCACGTGCAATGTGATTATGACATCACTTGAAGGTTATAAAATTGCCAATCATTTGATTGAAAACAATAAATCGGAATTATTTAAAAAAATTAAGGATAAATTTTATAAAAAACGTTTTCTGCCAAAAATAACCACAAACAAAATAGCTGATTTTTGTATTCGGGGCAAAGAGCTTCCGGACGAGAAAATAGACAGCTCATGGGAAAATTGTCCGTTGTTAATAAATGATGAATGCCCAATTTATACGGTCAGACCGTTTGGTTGTAGATGTATGGTATCAAAAACGAATTGTATTGATAAAGCTGAGATGGATTCGTTTGTCCTGACTGTAAACAATGTTTTTTTACAGTATATAGAACATATTGATCAGCAAGGCTTTTCAGGAAATTTTACTGACGTTCTGCTTTTTATGGAATCAGAAGATAATCGTAAAAAACATGGCATAAAAGATCTGACAAATCCGAAAGAAGGACTTATAAAAAATCTTCCGATGACGATATTGCTTGTACCGCCCGAACATAAGAATAAAGTCAAGCCAATTATTAACTCTATTCAAACAATAAAAGTACGGCATAAGCCAAATTAAAAAGCAGGTATTTAGGAACATGTAACAACTTTTTATTCTTATCAGAATTTATTGAGTGGTGACAATGTATCTATCTTTCTATAATTTCAAGACAAAACCCTTTCCTGACAAAACCGGAGCGGCTCATTTCTGGCTAAATGAAAAAACGGAAAAAGCTCTTGAAACGTTTCGGAACGGCATTCAGGGTGACAAAGGTCTTCTTCTTTTAACCGGTGATGTTGGCACGGGCAAGACTGCATTTGTCAACAAACTCATCAGTTCTTTTACAGGGAAAATTACTGTTGGGTTTGTGGTCAATCCAAAACTTGACAAATTTGAATTTATGAAGATAGTTGCCAATACTTTTCACCTCAAAGAAAGTTTAGGCAACAGGAATGAATTCCTCACTCATTTCAAGGAATTTCTTATCAGCAATAAAGCGATGAACAGGAATGTTCTGCTTGTTATTGATGAGGCGCAACAGCTTGGCTCCTCTCTTCTGGAAGAAATTCAACAGTTTTCGGAAATAGAGAAGAATGAATCAAAATATTTGCATATTCTTCTCGTCGGCCAAAATGAGATCAATACCATCTTATCTCAACCTGAAAACGTCGCATTACAGGAAAAAATATTCATCACCTACAATTTAAATCCATTAACGATGTCTGAGACCGGACAATATATCCAACATCATCTCCGGATAGCCGGCTCTGAAGAAAGTATCTTCAGTCCTGAAGCAATTGAGGAAATATTTATTTTTTCAGACGGTCTGCCAAGACTAATTAATATTATCTGCGATTTTGCTTTACTAAGTGGATACACAGAAGAAGAGAAAGTAATTTCAAGAAAGATTATTAAGAACTGTATAAAAGAACAGCTCTTGCCAAACCAGGAGCCAAAGGAATTTCCGCCTTTTCCCGAACATGAACAAAAAGATCGAAAATTCCTGCAACAAACCTTAAAAAAAGTCAAAAAAATACCAGGCTGGCTGAAACCAGGATATGGCATCATATTGATTGTGCTTATACTTGTTTTTTTTACAGGAAAACAGCTTTTTTATGAAATACAGAAAACAGAAAGCCCCGGGCTGGACAATGATCAATTAAAAACTTCAAGTGAAATCGTTGCACCTTGGACGGAACCTGTTCTCACAACAGAACAAACGAAATCAGAAAAGTTAAAATCTGAAAAGTTAAAATCTGAAGAGTCAAAACCAGAAGATGTAGATTTAATAGATGGCAAAGACAAAGAGTTGCAAGCCGTATCTGCTGTAGTACCAACTGCAATCGTGCCTGCGATTACTCAAATCACAAAGAAGTCGCATAAATCCGAGCCAATTTCAAAAGCTATTGAAAAACTACCGGAAAAAAAGATACCTCCTGCGACGCTTCCGGCAGATATTGCAAAGCCCATTCCATCTGTAAGCGATACGGACAGCAAAATAGCAACCGAGCTTGCTATAGAAAGCCCGGTTGCCATAATACCCATTGCGAACAATCAAACAAGTTCTCTGTCAGAAATACCTGTGGTAACGCTTAAACCGGAGCAAACTAAAATAGCATCAGCAGAAACAACTTCGTCCCGTATACCCGCAGAAGTTGAATCGAAAAGCCCAATTGAGATTGAGGCTGAGACACTACCTGAAATTCTTCTTCCCGAACAAAAACAGCTTGATCAGCTCATAAAAATTTCAGAAGTTCTTCCATCCTCTGAAATATCCATTAAAAAAACCAATGATCCTGAAGCCCTGAAATGGGCAGAGAAAAGCTATGCAAGCGTTTCTCAGGGAAATTTCACCGATGCAATTGATGAAGCAACCAAGGCTATCTTTCTTGATCCAGGTCTGGCAATTTCGTATGTTAATCGTGCCTGGGCTTACATTGAAACCAATCAGTATGACAAGGCAATTGCGGATTGCCATACAGCCATAAAATTAGATCCTGATAATGCTCTTGCTGTTAACAACCTGGGGCTGGCATATCATCGGATGGGAAAATTGCAAATGGCTGAGGAGTATTACAAGCAAGCCTGTGATATGGAACTTGAGATTGCATGCAACAATTACAATATTTTTGTCACAAGGTTATCCGTTCTCAATATTATTCAGGAAAGCCAGGACGCCCTCCGGCAGAAAAAGTGGGATACAGTTCTTCAGTTAACTTCTGATATTTTTCAACTGGATACTAACAATGAAACAGCTCGTATGATGCGGACAGAAGCAATCAAACAGAAAGAACACCACGAGCAAGCCCTGAAATGGGCAGAGAAAAGTTATGCAAGTGTTTCTCAGGGAAAATTCACCGATGCCGTTGATGAAGCAACTATATCTATCTCTTTTGATCCTGAGCTGGTAATCCCGTATGTGAACCGTGCCTGGGCTTACATTGAAATCAGTCAATATGACAAGGCAATTGCGGATTGTCACGCCGCCATAAAATTAGATCCTGATAATGCTCTTGCTTTTAATAACCTGGGGCTGGCATATCACCGGATGGGAAAATTGCAAATGGCGATGAAGCATTACAGGAAAGCCTGTGGTTTAAACATGATTATAGCGTGCGAGAACTATAAGAGCCTGAGTTTATCCGAATAACAAATCGAATAAGGAATAAGGAACGTGAACGAAATAACTTCCCCAACT
>DAOURZ010000062.1 GCA_030627475.1 Deltaproteobacteria bacterium
GCCACATCTGAATAATGGCCCGAGAGGCCAGAAAGAAAGATTTTTTCCGGCAGCGATATGGGGGCATGGCATATTATTATTATATAATGTATGCGATAAAATCAGATAATCTATATGGCTTTTATGGCAAGGAACCAGAATTAACGGGCCCTTTTTAGACATGCTTTTTACCCTGTTAAGTACATCATTATTGACCGTTACACCTTCAAACATGGTGTTTACGACCCATTTAATAACAACTACAGCCATTCTTATTACAGCGATATTGTAGTTAGCTGCTATTTCGTCAAGATACCCATCGGCTTCTTTATGTATTTTCTGGATTGGAATATTACGCTTTTTTGAATGGTTATACATGAATTTTTGAAGCCTGTTTTTTGTCAGGATATTTTCTTTCAGTTCTTCTTTTGACTTCAGGATTGGCCCGAGAATGCTTCTTCTATGTTGATTGATTTGAACTAAAAGATAACGTCTTAATTGATGTGACTGCTGTTCTATGCTCAGATAACGGTTTTCAGCAAGCTCTAAAAATTTTTTAAGATTAACCGGCTCTGATATTTCTACAAAAATATTGCCGGGATTTTTAAACAAAGTTACAAGGCATCTTGTTTTTCCCGGCTTTTCTTCGGTTCCGAACAAAATATCAATTATACTATGAATGGACTGGTGTGGCTTTGTGCTGAAAAACATTAATTGAGGAACAATAAAAATTGGGTTTTCAATTGATTTCTGAATTTCTATAAGATAACGGATCGGATCTGCTTTTTTTCTTACAAATCTGCGATAAAAACCTTTTTTTTCAACAAGAGATAATAATCCCGAATGACCGTTAATCAGCTTCTGTTTAATATATCCGTTTTTATAGGGGTTAATCAGGGCTTTATTTTGAAAAATACAACAAATATGTGCGAGAAAAATCCTTAATAGCCTTAACACCGGTTGCCAGATAACTACTCTGTAATCCAGCCCTATTTCCGGAACAGGTAGTTCTTCCTGTTTATAACGTGTGTGATAAAACAGGAAGCTAAAATAACTTTTATGCTTTGTGGTATAAACAATTATACTTTTGGGGGGAATTTGCCGAATAATTGAGGCCTGATCCTGATCCAGTTTTACGCCGGAAAAAAAGAGTTTCAAAATCCATGATGAAAAAAAATCTGTTTTAACCGGAAGATAGCAAAGAAAGTGATTATATGTTCCTTTAAAAAATTTGTCGATCCAACTCTTTAATTTTTGTTTTATTAAGCTTATCATAATTTTAGTTGTGTTATAATAGTTCAAAACACCAAGACGCAAAGAATGAATATAAATTTTAAGGCATCACCTGCCTGCCGAAAAGCAGGTGAGAATTATCAAATATAAAATTTGAATGCAATATTAAAAACTGTAACTTAATAAGGGTGTTGAAAAGTAGGCTATTATAGCCTGATTAAGGTTCCCCATCAGGTGTTGTTTGACCCGTTTTTATCCCTTAGGAACGTGGTCGGGTCCTAATTTTTAAGACAGATCGACTTGAACGACTTTCAAACAAGGCTGTAATATCTTCGTGGAATAATTCTGTTAAATTACATCGTCATCGTATTTTATGCTATCAGACCGTGTTAACTGCGTACCCGAATCTGCTCAAGTCCAGTTTGATTTTTTAGCAGGTTAAAAGGCCGTTGCAATGTTTTTGCGAATATCATGATCTTGCTCTACTTGATCCTTTGTCACAAGAGATTCCTCGAAATTGAGGGCAATTAGAAGAGTCACCTTTGCGGATGGCGGGATGGTTAAAGGTGTTTTGCACTCATTGGCTAATTCCGTTGAATCAATACCGTGAATGGCGCAATCACCCAAATTGATTTTATTTAGTTTAAATAGGCGTAGGGAATTGCCGGTATGGTCAAATATTTTTGGTGAGATAAGTGGCAATCCGATAAAGACTCTATCTTGTTGCCTGTCCATACCAGGATAATCATTTTGGATTGCCTTTTAAAAGTATAAACAGGCATTTTTGACCTTTGTAACTTTTTTGTATTGCACCCACCATTTTCGGTTTAATCCCATAATGAGTTTAAAAATCTTTGTTAACTTTATTTAACGATTCTGATCTTGTGTGTTTTCTGCAGTTTTGACCACAGGTTATTCATCATATCTGTGTATTCACTATCATCTACTTCTGTATCAGTTTTTTTTCTAATATACATATCGAAAATATTTTTAAGTATTTCAACTGTTTCTTTATTCATATTAGCAAGTTCAACTCTTTCTTTCAGTGGTAACTCAGAGATGATCTCCTCAATAATTTCATCTACAGGGGATATATCTTTGTTCGACATTAAATATTCTCCTGTTACAAAAAAAGCCGGGGATAGTCTCCCGGCTTTAATGCAATTTTCCTTATATTATTATTATTTAATTTGGTATTTTAATTAAATTTGGTCGGGGCGAGAGGATTTGAACCTCCGACTTCCTGCTCCCAAAGCAGGCGCGCTACCAGGTTGCGCCACGCCCCGATTTTGATGATTTAAAAATGAACCCGTAAGTATCACGCTTTTTTTGTTCGTGCAAGCATAAAAAATAGTTAATTTTCGTTCAGGCACTATTTATTTTGAAAAAAATCTTCTATTCCTTTGCTTATACCTTTAGCAAAATCAGATAAAACTTTTGCGTCATCTATCTCTTTTTCTTCAGCAGGGTTGCTCAGGTAACCGGTTTCTATAAATATTGCCGGCATATCCGCACCGGATAGCACCAGAACTGGTGCGCTTTGGACCTTGCATTTTGCAAATTTTATATATTCATTAATACGATTTTTCACTGATTCGGATAGCATATAACTTTTTATTTTGTGTTTGTTTTGGATATTATGCCATTGGATCAGGATATTATTGTTTTTAATTGTTTTTAATGTCACGTTTCCTGAAACAGTTTTCGGTCCTGATATTTTATTATAGTAATAGATGTATATGCCGCTTGCTTTATGTAAAAAGCTTCCGCCGGAGTGTATGCTGATAAAAAGGTCTGCTTTCAGATGGTTGGCCGCATCAATTCTGCAGGGGATATCAAGCTGGTAGTCATCTGTTCTTGTGAGAAATACATTGTATTGATCTTCAAGTTCTTTTTCAATAATATGGGCGAGTTTTAAACTTATTGTTTTTTCATAAATTCCGTTTATACCCTGAGCGCCTTTATCACGCCCTCCATGACCGGGATCTAATACAATAATTTTTTTGTTATCATAACTTGTCTTTTTTGCTATTACATCGGTTGTGCCGACCATAATGAGTAAGACTGACGATATTAATACAATAATATAACGATAGGTTGAAAATATGTTGCAATAGATCGACATAAAAGCTATTTCCCATTTTTACTTGACACAGATATTGTTTAATATTACTTTTTTCAGCTAATATTTAGTTTTCATCCATACACTATTTAATATTATTGAGTATGATGTCAAATATAAAAAATATGCGAGAGTGGCGGAATTGGTAGACGCACTGGATTTAGGATCCAGCTCTGGTAACAGAGTGGGAGTTCAAATCTCCCCTTTCGCACCAAACAAAAATTAAATACTGAGACCTTTGAAAGCGGACAAAATGAAAGCTTTTTCAAAGAGTCTAAGAAGAAAGGAAGCTTATGCAAGTTGTTGTTGAAAATATTAATACCGTTAAGAAGGTGCTACATATTGAAGTTCCGGAAAAAGTTGTAGTTAGCGAGCTAGACAAGGCTTATAAGGATTTGAAAAAAAATGCCAAGGTAAAGGGTTTCCGTCCGGGAAAAACTCCACGGTCGGTTTTGGAAAACTTATACAAAAAGGATGTTAATGCCGATATTTCTTCAAAATTAATTCAGGAGTCCCTTATAGATGCCATCAAAGAAACAAAACTGAATATTGTTGGAAGACCTGAGCTCGCACCTTCTGTTTTGGATGTAAAAGGACCATATAAATTTGATGCGACTGTTGAGATAGAGCCTGAAATTGAAGATATCGATTTCAAGGGCTTTACTCTTAAGCGAAATATATACAAGGTTAGTGATGAAGAAATGGATGTACAGCTTAAAATGCTTCAAAAAAATCTGGCTCAACAAAAAACTCTCGAAGAAGATCGTCCGGCGCGTGAGGGGGATTTTGTCCTTATAGATTATGAAGGATTTAAAGACGGTAAACCATTTATCGAAACACAGAAAACAGAAAACTTTACATTAAAGATAGGCGACGGTCCTATTTTAAAAGAGTTTGATGAACAATTGATTGGCATGAGTACCGGTGAAATCAGGGAAATTAAGGTGCATTTTCCTGAAGACTATTTTAATGATAAACTTGCTGATCTTGAAATAACATTTAAGGCAAAACTCAATGCAATAAGGGAAGTTGTACTTCCTGCGATTGATGATAAGTTTGCAAAGGAGCTTGGCGAATTTGAAACATTGAAGCAGTTGAAGGAAGAAATAAGTAACAATTTGTCAGAAGGTTATAACAAAAGATCTGATCAGGAAATACAAGAGCAGGTTCATGCTGCATTGTTGGAAAAAACAGATTTTGAGGTTCCTGATTCCTTGATTGATTTTGAGCTTAAAGGTATAATTAAAGAAACCGAAGCTGCTTTTGCAAAGCATGGTATAACTCTGGAAGAGCGCGGTTTGACAAAAGAAGGTATTGAAGAAAAATATCGGCATATTGCAGAAAAACAGGTAAAACGCCATTTGCTCCTGAAAAAAATTGTTGCGCAAGAAAAACTGACCATTTCAAATGAAGAGCTGGAAAATACTTACAATGATATGTCCGAAGTCTTTAAGAAGCCTGTTGAAGAAATAAAGAATTTTTACACGAAGCAAGAAAACAACATTGAATTTTTAAAAAGTTCGCTACTTGAAAAAAAAGCTTTAAATCTTATTATTGAAAACAGCAGCCAGGAAATTGTTGAGGCTGAATTGGAATTAAAACATACTGAGAATAAAGGAGAATAGTTTTGCCATTAATACCTATGGTAATAGAACAAAGCAGCAGGGGAGAGCGTGCCTATGATATATATTCCAGGCTGCTCAAGGATAGAATAATTTTTCTTGGAACAGCCATAAATGATGAGATCGCAAATCTTTTAATTGCACAGCTCCTTTTTCTTGAATCAGAAGATCCTGATAAGGATATAAATTTTTATGTAAATTCTCCCGGAGGATCGGTTACATCCGGTCTGGCTGTATATGATACCATGCAGTACATTAAACCTGATATTGCAACAGTATGTGTGGGGCAGGCTGCCAGCATGGGCGCACTTTTACTTGCCGCCGGCACAAAAAAAAAGCGTTATTCCCTGCCTAACTCAAGAATTTTAATCCACCAGCCTATGGGAGGATTTCAGGGGCAGGCCTCGGATATTGCAATTCAGGCCAAAGAAATCCTTAAGGTAAAGGATACCCTGAATAAAATATTAGCTCACCATACAGGCAAGAAACTTGAACAAATACAGGCTGATACGGACCGAGATTTTTTCATGGCAGGTGATGAGGCGAAAGAATACGGGCTCATAGATCACGTAATTATTAACAGAGATGACCTTGACCATATAGAAAAAGCGGAGGCGTAAAATGGCAAAAAAAAGGAACACGAATGATAATCTTTTCTGTTCATTTTGCGGTAAAAATCAGAAAGAAGTTACCAAGCTGATTGCCGGGCCGGCGGTATATATATGCGATGAGTGCATTCAGCTCTGTAGCGAAATTATTGATGAGGAAAGCGAAAAAGTTATAGAAGAAGTTGAGCGGTTTCTGACTCCAAAAGAGATTAACATGATGCTTGATGATTATGTGATTGAACAGGATACGGCAAAAAAGGTTCTTTCCGTTGCTGTTTACAATCATTATAAAAGGCTTGAGTCTTTGGCCGGAACAGAAGATATTGAAATCCAGAAAAGTAATATCCTTCTGATAGGGCCTACCGGTTGCGGAAAAACTTTGCTTGCACATACGCTTGCCAAATTTCTTAATGTTCCTTTTACAATAGCAGATGCCACAAACCTCACGGAAGCAGGATATGTTGGTGAAGATGTTGAAAACATTATCCTTTCATTACTTCAAAATGCCGATTACGATGTTGAGAAAGCCAAAAGAGGAATTGTTTATATTGACGAAATTGACAAGATTGCACGAAAATCCGATAATCCCTCTATTACACGTGATGTTTCAGGAGAAGGCGTTCAGCAGGCATTGTTAAAAATTATAGAGGGAACTAGCGCAAATGTTCCGCCAAAGGGTGGAAGAAAGCATCCACAGCAGGATTTTGTCAAGGTTGATACCTCAAACATACTTTTTATTTGCGGTGGAACCTTTACCGGCCTTGAACAGATAATCCAGCGGCGTCTAGGCGAAAAAGTTATGGGTTTTGGCGCAAAGATTATCAAGCAGGAAGAGAAAAGTATTGGGGATATTCTTAAAATGCTTCAACCTGAAGACCTTATGAAATTTGGTCTTATTCCGGAATTTGTCGGTCGTTTGCCGGTAGTTGCTACGCTTAATGAATTAAATGAAACAGCGTTGATTAGAATACTTAAAGAACCAAAGAATGCTTTGATTAAGCAGTTTAAAAAACTTTTTGAGATTGAAGGCGTAAATCTAAGACTTACAGACAGCGCTATTGCAGCTATCGCCAAGGAGGCATTGAAACGAAAAGCAGGCGCAAGAGGGCTTCGGGCAATACTGGAAAACTGCATGTTAGATATTATGTTTGAAATTCCTTCTATAAAAAATGTCAAGGAATGCGTGATAGGTGAAGATGTTATTCTGAATAAGGAAGAGCCGATCCTGCTGTATGAGCAGACAAAGAAACAAGCGTAGACTAAGGGGAGCAGAGTTATATTGAAAATGATAAAATTCCCAAAAATATTCAAAGAGGATATGCCGGATCAGATAGAACAAAAGCTCCCGCTTTTGCCTTTAAGGGATATTGTGATTTTTCCTTATATGGTAGCTCCTCTTTTTGTTGGACGAGCAAAATCTATAAATGCGCTTGCCGATGCAATGAATAAAAACAAGAACATTTTTCTTGCCTCACAGAAAAAGACAGGTATTGATAATCCACAGGAAAAGGATATTAATTCTATCGGTGTTTTTGGAAAAGTGCTTCAACTGCTTAAGCTTCCCGATAATACGGTAAAGATTCTTGTTGAGGGAAAGTTAAGGGGATGCATAAAATGCTTTGTTCAGCAAAATGGCTTTTTCAGTGTAGATGTTGAGCCGGTTATTGAGCCGGAAATTCAGGTTGCAGAAGGTATTGCGCTTAGCAGAGCTGTTGTTGAGAGTTTTGAAAAATATGCTGATCTGTCGAA
>DAOURZ010000458.1 GCA_030627475.1 Deltaproteobacteria bacterium
CAGGGAAACGGATATTGCAAAACTTGATATCCTGATAAATGGTGACCGTGTAGATGCATTATCACAGTTGGTTCACAGAGACAGAGCCGTTGAACGGGCAAGACATGCTTGCGAAAAATTAAAGGAAGAAATTCCTCGACAAATGTTTAAAATAGCCATACAGGGTGCAATTGGTGGAAACGTTATTGCACGCAAGACCATTTCAGCTTTAAGAAAAGACGTAACGGCAAAATGCTATGGCGGAGATATATCACGAAAACGCAAGCTTCTCGAAAAACAGAAAAAAGGTAAAAAAAGAATGAAGATGGTTGGAAAAGTTATGATTCCTCAATCTGCATTTTTATCAGTATTAAAATCAGATAATACATAAGGAGGCTTTTATGGGAAAAACCGTTGCTGAAAAAATATTCGATTCCCACTTTGTGGACAATCCGTCAGACGATATTCGTGTTATCAATCTTGATGCTGTTTTTTGCCATGAAATAACAACACCTGTTGCAATAAATGATCTGGTAAGCCGGAATAAAGACAGGGTGTTTGATCCCGATAAAATTAAAGCTGTGATTGACCATGTTACTCCTGCAAAGGATTCAAAAACAGCCCTGCAGGGTAAAATTTTAAGAGATTGGGCCAAACGTCAGAATATTAGAGATTTTTTTGATATAGGCCGAAACGGGGTATGCCATGCAATTTTTCCGGAAAAAGGTTTTGTTCGTCCCGGTTATACCATAATCATGGGTGATTCTCATACTTGTACCCACGGCGCATTTTGCGCATTTGCAGCAGGTGTGGGCACTACCGATCTTGAAGTGGGAATTTTAAAGGGTGTTTGCGCATTTAACTATCCTTCGACAATTAAAATCAACATAATCGGCCGGATGCCTGAAGGTGTTTATGCAAAGGATGTGATCCTTTCAATAATCGGAAAACTCGGCGTAAATGGTGCGACAAACAAGGTTATAGAATTTACAGGGCCTGTCGTGAATGCAATGAGCATGGAAGCCAGAATGACTCTATGCAACATGGCAATTGAGGCAGGCGGGACAAGCGGTATCTGCTATGCAGACATGACAACCGTTGAATATTTGTGGAAATTTATTAAAGACGAATATTCGACAAAAGAATTGGCTCTTGAAGAATTCAAAAAGTTTTCTCCTGATCCTGATGCCAAATACCATGATGTGATAGAACATGATGTAAGTAAACTGGAACCTGTGGTTACTTTTGGATACAAACCGGACCAGGTAAAAGCCGTAAGGGAGATGGAAAAGATAAAGATAGATCAGGTTTACATTGGATCATGCACAAACGGAAGAATTGAAGATTTAAGAATTGCTGCCCGGGTACTGAAAAATAATAAGATAAGCGATTCCGTCCGGGGTATCGTATCTCCTGCAACTCCAAAAATTTTCAGGCAGGCAATGGATGAAGGTATTCTTAAAATATTCATGGATGCCGGTTTCTGTGTGACAAATCCGACCTGCGGAGCATGTCTCGGTATGAGCAACGGTGTACTTGCAGAAGGAGAAGTATGCGCATCAACAACAAACCGTAATTTTAACGGCCGGATGGGTAAAGGCGCAATGCTGCACCTTATGAGTCCTGCAAC
>DAOURZ010000238.1 GCA_030627475.1 Deltaproteobacteria bacterium
ATTTTTTCCCTTAAGTGCGATATCTGCTATATCATCCATTTTTACACCGAGAGTTTCATACGCAGATTCTTCAAGGAAAGACCCTGTTCCGGCTGAACACGCTTCGTTCATTGCATAATCAGAGGGCACAGAGTTTGTTATATAAGTGTATTTTGCATCCTGTCCTCCGATTTCGAATATAGTATCTACCTTGCAATCAAAATATACGGCAGCAGTTGCATGTGCAATTATTTCATTGATTACACCCTCAGTTAAAGCGTGAAGACCTGCTATTTGACGGCCCGAACCGCAAACACCCAGACCAGCAATTGATATTTCATCAGGATCTACTTTTTCTTTTATCTGATCAAGAATATTTTGATAACAATTTCGGGAAGCGCCTATCGGATCACCGTTTGTGCGCAAATATATTGATGCAAGCATTGCGTTGTCATGTTTGCGCAAAAGAACAGCTTTGGTGGTGGTAGAGCCCACATCCAGTCCCAGAAGGCAAACATCACCCGGCTTTATATCTCCCATCTCAATTGTTTTGAATTCTACCATGTCCTTGAAATTGAGAAGCGGAGAAAGTGTGTTAAATGATGTAATTTCTTTCTCAAAAAGGTTTGATATTCCGGTAAAAGGAGCTGTTTCGTTATTAAGCGCCCAAAGTGCGGCGCCCATAGCTTCGAAATATGGCGCTTCTTCCGGAACTATAAGATTCGGGATTTCCTTATGCAAATATTCAATCATCATCCTGTTGCGGGCTGTTCCGCCGGTGATCATGATATTTTGTCTTTCAACCTTTTTCAGAAGCTCCAGTATCTTGTTTGCCATCATCCTGCAAAGGCCGGATGTCACTTTGGATTTCGGGATGCCTTTGTTTGTGGCATGAGTGCAGTCTGACTTGCAGAAAACGGAACATCTGCCTGATACATTATACGGATCTTCTGCGGCGGCCCACTGAGCGGCCTCTTCCATTGATACATTCATTCTGCGAAGTTGTTGAAGAAGGAATTCACCTGTCCCGGATGCACACTTGTTGCCTGTAACCACATTTGATATTTGGCCAAATTTGTTTAAAATATATACCATGAAGGTTTCTCCGCCTGCGGAGACAATCGCCGGGCATGAGATACCTTCGGGTTTGATAAATTTATATGCTAATTCAACAGCTTCGGGTTCCGGTATGGATGAAAGGTTTACAAACTTGCAGAATTTCCTGCCAGTTGCGGCGATCCTGTCAAATGATTTTAAGTCAAAATCTTCTATAGCTGCAAGCAGGGTTTGTTTTGGATTTCCTTCGTGAGGATGGGTTGAAAATTTGACTATTCGCGGCTTTATTTCAGAGCCATTAACACCTTTTTCCGTTTCCAGGTGTACAATGGATATAGTAGAAGCTCCGAGACACAAACCAAGAGAATTTATTGTGCCTGTTTCCGATATTTTAGTTTGCTGAATAGATTGTGCCTTTAAATCTCCAGTTTCTTTATACATAGCTGGCAATTGCTCATATCCCACTGTTTACGGTTAAAATGGTTAATTTGTTGTATCCCATTCAAAGGAGCTGATATTTCTGTCTTTTTTGCTGAAGGTTATCCCTATAAGGTAAACTGAAGTTTGTTTATCTGTATATTTTTCACTGTAGCCCCTTTCTTTTATCTGTTTAAGAGGCAAGCCTCTATCATTAGAGTCTTCATCAGAAACCTTGAATTCAATGATATAAACCTTGTTATTAAGTTTTAAAGTTAAATCAATCCTGCCCTTGTTTGTAACATCCTCTGCAATAAGTTCTATGCCGAGAGCTGCAAAATAACTGTAAATAACCGAGGCATAATATCCCTCGTATTCATATATTCTGTTTTTTGAAAAATTATTGTATGGAATGGAAGCAAATAAACGTTTTAAAGATTTATGCAGTCGTTCAGGATCGCCTGCTTCAAGGGCATAATAGAGTGCGTCCTGATGTTTTGATTTCCCAACAGGTTCCAACGTCAAATAATCAAGGATATAATCGTTCAGAGAATACTGCACTTCAATATTGGGATATTTAAGTTCATACTTTAACCTGGGGCCAACTCGCTTTTGTCTTTTGATGGTCAGATATCCGGTCTGAAAGAGAAGGGTTTCAAGCTCAATAAAATCAACATCAAAGCTTCCAAGAAGACTTTCCGTTACCTCTACTTTTTCAAGATCAGGTATGAAATAATTATTTTCCTTAAAAAGTTTTATTAAAAAAGAAGGACTGCCTGTTTCAAACCAGTAGTTCCTGAATTCTCTGCCTTTGGAGAAAAAAAGAAGAATATCAAAGGGATTATATACAGATTCACCAAGCCAGTTGTAACCATTATACCAGTTTTTTATTTCATTTAAATCAGCATTTTCCAGCCTGTTTTTAAATTCTCTTTCAAGATCATCCTGAGTATAGCCGCAGATAATTGAATAGTTTTCATCCAAAGTAATATCCTCAAGATTATTTAATCCGCTGAAAAGACTGACCTTTGAAAATTTTGAAACCCCTGTGATAAATACAAATTTAATAAATGCGTCGGAATCCTTGATCACAGAATAAAAATTTTTCAAATTGTCTCTCATTAAAATAGCTGTATCAGGGTCAGTTATATTATCAAGTATCGGCTTGTCATATTCATCTACCAGGATCACAATTTTTTGATTAAATTTCCGATACAGCTTTTCTATTATTTCTCTAAAATTTTCTTTATAACTTATATCAGACAACTCAAGATTAAATTTGTTTTTCAACCTCAAAAGTATGCCTTCAAAGGTTTCATCAAGCTCTTTTTGATTTCGGAGCATACCTGCACCAAAACTTATCTTTAATACAGGATATTTCTCTTCCCAGTTCCAGTTGTTTTGAAGAAACAAGCCGTTAAACAACTCCTTTCTTCCTTCAAAAGCAGACTTTAACGTGTCAAGAAAAAGGCTTTTCCCAAATCTTCGGGGACGAGATAGAAAATAGTATCTCCCTTTGTCTGCGAGTTGCTTTACAAAAAAAGTTTTATCAACGTAAAGGTATCCCTCTTCAATAATATCTTTAAATGTTGATATTCCTATTGGTAACTTTTTCATGTTAGAATTCAAAAAAATATCATTTTAAGCATTGAAGTTATCAATTTTCTAATAAATTGTCAATTTTTGAATCTTAGGGTTAGCACAAAAACAAGTTCGCAATTTTATTTGCGCCAAGGAACGTGGACGAAATAATTTCCGAAGCATTCTGTTGCATCATTGAACCTACTGAATTTAACGTGCGATTGCACTCATCGCTATTTAGTGCCTGAACGAAAACTGCCAATTTTTCCAATTTCTGCGTCAGGCGCAAATTTTAATCCTCAAAATACCTAATGTATTCCTGCGGTTAAAATTTGCGTCTTCCTTGAACTTGAA
>DAOURZ010000448.1 GCA_030627475.1 Deltaproteobacteria bacterium
AGAAAAAAACGTCAAAGTTTCAATGCGTAGCAGTGCGTTAGGTGAAGACAGCCAGGAATCCTCATTTGCCGGTCAATATCATACAGAACTGAATGTCAGCTTTAAAACACTGATTGACTCATATAGAAAAATAATTGCCAGCAAATATTCCATACAGGCTATTACATACCGTTTCAATAAGGGCCTTCGAGACGAAGATATTATTATGTGCGTCGGTTGCATGGCTATGGTCGAAGCTGTGTCCAGCGGAGTTATGTATTCTAAAGATCCGGATGGCATTCATAACGACATAGTAATTATAAATGCAGTGCCCGGATTAGGGAAAGCAGCAGTTGAGGGCAGCGTATCACCTGATTTATTTGTAGTTTCCAAAGAACAAACGTTTCGAATCCTTAAAAAAGAAATTCATATCAAGGATCAGAAAATTGTATTTTTTTCCAATAAAGAACTGCGCATTATTGAATTGCCGGAGTCGGATAAAAACAGGCCTGCCATCACAGATAAACAAGCATATTTTTTGGTGAAACAAGCCGTTATGCTTGAAAATCACTTTAATACTCCTCAGGACATTGAATGGGCAATAGAAAAAGACAGTATGGTCAGGATACTCCAGAGCCGTCCACTGAAACAGTTAGCAAAAGAAGATAATGAAGTTATAGATACTGGTTTAGCTATAAAAGTTAATAATAAAACAATACTTGGTGGAGGGGTTGCGGCAAGCCCTGGTGTGGCCTGCGGGCCTGCATTTATTGTGAATACTGCCGAAGAAATTTATAACTTCCCGGCTGGCGCTGTTTTGGTAGCAAAAAACTCCCTGCCTCATTTGGCTACAATATTAAACCGCGCTGCTGCCGTGGTAACCGATCATGGAGGAATTGCCGGTCATTTGGCCACAGTTGCAAGAGAATTCGGTATCCCGGCGCTGTTTGGTACGTTTGCAGCTACACAAAAAATTAAAAATAAAGCCATAATCACGGTTGATACCTATTCGCTTAAAATCTATGAGGGAAAAGCTGAAGCATTATTAAAAAAACTTCCTGAAAAACGCATCCGTTCAATTAAAGGCAGCCCTGTTTATATAACACTTGAAAAAATACTAAAACAGATTGCTCCACTAAATCTTACTGATCCAAAAGGCAATAATTTTACGCCTGAAGGCTGCCTTACATATCACGACATCACCCGATTTTGTCATGAAATGGCTGTAAAAGAAATGTTTGATTCCGGCACAAATAACAGCCAGATAAAAGCAGGAAAAAGGTTAATCGTTGATGTCCCGACACAATGGTGGATAATTGACCTGGGCGACGGGTTTAAAGGATCTATGGAAAAAGATACCACCGTCAGGCTTGAGAATATAGCATCAGCCCCGATGTTAGCTCTGTGGGAGGGGATGATGGCGATAAAGTGGGACGGCCCCCCCTCAATAGATGCCGGAGGCTTGATGTCCATTATGGTTCAATCTACCATGAATCGTGATCTGTGCGCATCAAGTCGGTCTATTTATGCACAAAACAACTGCGCAATTATTTCAAAAAATTTTTGCAATTTCAGTTGCCGGTGCGGTTATCATTATTTGGTTGCGCAGACCTTTGTAAGCGACCAATCCAGAGAAAATTACATAAAATTTC
>DAOURZ010000404.1 GCA_030627475.1 Deltaproteobacteria bacterium
CGATGTAACATTGAAGACCACGGACCGGTGTTGGGAATTATTACTTCCGATAATTCTGATGAATTTCTAATCAAGATGACATTAAAGGCCATTCTGCTGGATCCTGAAAACAGGCACGGCTATGAATTGCTGGCAACTCTGCCATACTGTTCCAGAAAGACAAAAAATTTAATGGAAGAAGGGTTCCTGCAGATGCTTAAATATTTCCCTGATGACCCGTTTCCCTGTCTGGAATTGTCCACCCTTTATTACGAAAAAAATGCGTTTCGCAAAGCCGAAAACATCTTGAAAGAGGCTATGAAGCGTGCTCCACATGACAGCAGAGTTATTGACCGGCATGTGATTTCGCTGCTGATTTCTGCAGATAACAGCATTAAGAGGAAAAAACTTCATCTGGCATTAAGAGATATTGAAAAAGCTGCTGCATTGAGCGGTAAAGCCACTCTGCCGATAGTAGTTGAAAAACAGATATTGTTTCAGCTGACAGAACATGGGCAATTGTCCCTGTTCGACGGTAAAGTTGTAAGTGATGCAGGAAATGTCAGATCAATTATTGAAAAGGCTATTGCACACCTGTCTCATTTCGAACAAATAAGTACAATAGCTATGTTGATTCTGGATGCGACAGGCAGGTTTCCCGAATGGGATACAAAGATATTCAGGGAATTGGACAAAGCGTTCCGGCATTATGCTAAATCAATAAAAGATTTATCCTCCGCACATATCGTTAGTTTGCTCAATCCGCTAAGTAAAAAGGTGCAGCCGCTTATGGGTTCAAGACATATTGCCGGTGTCATTTTAGATCGTTCTAAAAATATTTTCCAATATGTTGATGACGTTGATATTATTCCTGTCCTTGATATCCTTCTTGACGCTGATCTGTTTAAGCCGACTATGAATGAAATAAAGCGCAGGATAAAAAATTCCGGAGGAAGAATAAAGATATTACTCGAATTTTACCAGGTTGCGATCCGGCATTTCACAGAAAAAAGGTCTGAGGATCTAAAAGATTTTCAGAAAATAAAGGACAAAACTTCAGAATCGGATAAAGAATCGCTTCGAGCTGCATCAAGACGACTTGCAAAACATGCATCGGGATTGTTAAGATCAGCTCTTGAAAAATTTGAGTTCACTATGTTTGTACCATCCTTCGGGGCATTAGACGATATGACATCGCCATTTGATTTTTTTATGGACGATGACTATGACGAATATGATGACGAATATGATGATGAGCAAAATGATTTGGATGGGTTATTTGAATTTTTGGAAACGCTGGAAGATAACCCGGATGTTGTTGATCGGGCATTTATTAAAAGTCAGCTTAATAAAATTATTAAAGGGTTAGAATCGTTCGTTGACAATTCAGGTCTTCGTGGAGCGCCAGATTTTGCAATCAACGAAATAATAAAAATTATGCAAAAAAAGGAACCGGAGATGATAAAGGGCTTTCCAATTATTGCCGGTCTTCTTGACACGGAAGGAATCAATGCTCTTTCCAAAGAAGCCTGGATAATTCTATTTGGAAGGAATAGATAGTATGTTATCAAATTATTTTATCCTGGGACTTGACTTAAGTGCTACTGATGAAGAGATAAGAAAACGTTATCTGGAGCTTATCAAGTGTAACACACCGGAGAAAGATCCGGATCGGTTTCAGAAAATAACCGGCGCCTATGAACAGATCAAAACCCAAAGATCCCGCATTCGTGGGAAATTGTTTGGTCCATTGTCCGTATCAGATGCGGAAGAGTCGCTGCTTTCTCTTGGACGTGCCCGAACACCGGTTCGAAGACGAGCCGGGCTCAAGGAATTGCTTAATCATGCAAATTAGGGATGGTTTTTAATGCCGAAATTTTATATAAG
>DAOURZ010000100.1 GCA_030627475.1 Deltaproteobacteria bacterium
AACGATTATGCTGAATAAAAATCTTGTATTGAATTACATAACTCCGCTCAACCCGATACCAACTTCTTTGAAAAAAAACGGAAAAATAGACGGAAAAATCAAATGCATACTTTTTGATATTTATGGCACATTGTTCATCAGTGGTTCCGGTGATATAAGCATTGCTGAGAAAAAATCACTTAATGCACATCATCTTAAACAATTGCTGTTAAAATACGGTATTAAAAAAAAACCATCTATTATCCGGAATGATTTGTTCAGCGCTATTAAAAAAAAACATGATGAACTTCGTGAAAAAGGTATCAAATTTCCGGAAGTTGAAATTGACCGTATATGGACGGATGTTTTAGAAAATAATAATCCGGATTTTATCAGAAAGTTTGCTGTTGAATTTGAAATGCTTGTCAATCCTGTATATCCGATGCCTCATGTTGAAGAGTTGCTTTTTGCATGCAAAGATTCAAAACTTCTGACGGGAATTATATCAAACGCTCAGTTCTATACTCCCTATCTTTTCAAATGGTTAATGGGATCAGATATGTCACAGCTTGGATTTCATCCTGAACTTACTCTTTTTTCATATGAATTCGGCCAAGCAAAGCCATCAACATTTTTGTTTCAGCTTGCAGCAAAAAGGCTTAACGACATAAATATTCAGGAAAATTCAGTATTATATATTGGAAATGATATGTTAAAAGATATTTATCCGGCAAAAATGACAGGATTTAAAACAGCGCTTTTTGCAGGAGACTCAAGATCTTTGAGATTAAGAAAAGATGATCCAAAATGTAAAAACCTTTCTGCCGACATTATATTAACAGACCTTATTCAGGTTCTTGATTTCATAGCGCACCTTTGATGCGAATATCAGGCACTTCCGGTTTATCCGGGTCAGGAAAACATATGGAAAATAAAATGAAATCAAGTAAAAATGCGGATATTATTTACCGGCCGGGTGAAAACCCTGAAAAAGATGCCTGGCATACAGCTTTTTTTATTGAAAATCATATGGATTATTTTACCTATCCTGATCATGTGGCATCTCCGGAGCAGGTTACCTTCATGATTTATACAGAAGATGACGAAAGATATTATCCCTGTTCAGACAAAATGTTTGAAGCAATTATGAGCAAAAATGATTCCTCTTTTCTTCAAAAAAAATATAGGGAAATTCTTCAAAGACTTATGGAGCTTATTGATAGCCATATAGAAGATGCAAGGGATAAAAGCTTTCTTGAAGCGCTTATTAAAATAAAGTTTTTACACGAAACACGGGATGAAATGATGATTCCCTCTCGCGTAGAAAAACGCCTGCTCAAGATATTTCTTGATCGAACCCTTATTAATGACCCATTTCTCTGTCAAAAAATTATTCGCAACAAGAGAGCTATTAATGTTCTTTGCTCAGAGGCTTTTAAAAAAGCTATAAATCAAGTAGCTGATACGGTTGTTTCAAATCCTCTTTCAACTCTTGCGGAGCTTAAAGAATTTGTTAAGCATATTGAACTCAACAGACTGTTATCTCTATCTGTTGAAAATATGCTCTGGGAATCAGACAAGCCGGCAACTTACAATGAAGAAGATTTTCACAAACTCTTTAGTCGTCAAATGATCGGGGATGGCGTTAAACCCTTACTGAATTTTCTTGGAATTGAGGGTAAGGATGACAAGACAAAAAAAATTTTGTGGCTTGCTGATGAATCAGGTGAAATTATAATAGACCTTGCGATAATTAAATATCTTGTGAATTTGGGGCATAAGGTCATTATTGCTTTTAAAAATGGGCCTCTTTATACCAAAGCTGACTTTTACAATGCCATGGGAGATGAAATATTAAGCAAGCAACTTGAAGGGGCATTTTTTCTTGAGGAAAAAAATCTTGGGAAAAATGAACTTGTCAAAATTTTAAGAAGCGATAAAAACATACTGGTCATATCAGACGGAACACGTGAAAACTTTAATCTTCTTCTTACTTCAAAAGTTTTCTCAAGGATTTTCAGAGAGGTAGATGGAATAATCTCAAAAGGCCGTGATCAGAAACGAAGAATCTTTGAAAATCATTTTCAATTTACCAGAGATATATTCAATATTTCAAAAGGTCCCGATGGCTCGACTCTGATTTCTTATAAACCAAAGCATCCATCTGTAATCAAGTTTTCACATGGCGATCTTGAGAAAAAAGCAAAAATAATTATCAACAGGATGGAAACGGCAAAGAAAAAGGGGAAAACAATCATTTTTTACAGCGGTATTATTGGTTCTATCCCCGGAAAAATACAAATGGCAAAAAAAATTATGTCTGTATTTATAGATTTTCTCAAAGATCAACTTGCAATGACATTTATAATCAATCCTGCTGAATACTATGAAACCGGAATGGATGCGGATGACTTGATGTATATGTGGGAAATTGTACAAAAAAGCGGTTATATAGACATATGGCGCTTTCAGAGCTACGATGATATAGTTACCGCATTTAAAACCATGAATAAAAAAGTTCCGCCTGAATGGGTCGGCAAGGATGCTACATATAGTACAGGATGTACAAAGGAAATGAAAATCGCAATTGGAGTCCAGAAAAAACATGCTGAAATGCAGATATTAGGGCCCTCTGTTGAAAAATTCATGAGACGAGATGAATACGGCATAGGAAAGATGTATGATCAAAGATTAAGCGAAATATGCCGGATATAGGGTTCGATAAGGCATAGGAACGTGGACGAAATAATTTGATGAAGTTATTTCGTCCATGTTCCATATTTATTTCTTCAGAAAAAAAACTTCGCATTTAAGACCCGGGGGCAGGTTAAAAGATTTGTTTGGCAGTTTAAGGCGCACGCCAAAGGTCCCGCTGGCCGCATCAATCACGGAATCTACAACAATAACTTCTGCGGTATAGTTACCACCCACTGGTGATTCCGGCTTTACATGAGCTTTCATTCCTTTCTTGATAGTACCGAATTGTTCAACCGGAATGATTACCTCTATATAAAGCGGGTCAACGCGTACGATCTTCATAATAGTTTCTTCACCGGTATACTCTCCGGGCGAAAGGAACCGCTCAACTACCACGCCATCAATGGGACTGCGGATAATTCGCAATTCCAGTTTTTCCTGAGCTTCCTGAAGCTGTAATTCCATGATCTTAAGCTCTGTTTCCATTTCATCTTTTTCATGAATAGATAGAAGCTGCTTTTTGTAAAGTTCCTCATTGCGAATTAACTTTCGCCTCCCGAATTCCACCCGAGCATGGGCCAGATCCACATATACCTTTTCTATGCCTAACTTCAGCCTGGTGAGTATCTGACCTTTTTTTACGATATCCCCCCGTTCAACCAGGATCACATCCACGATGCCCGGCATTTGGCTGCTGACTTTAACCACCTCACTCGGTTCGATGAGGCCTTCAATCCCATTATGCTCGTCACCTGAATATGCTATCACTGTCGAAAACAGAACAGCGATAACTCCAATAAAAAAATACTTGTAATTAAAATGATGTAAATTAGACATTTTCCTCACTACATTACCTATTCAAAAATTCCTGAAAAAGACAACATATCTCCTGTCTTTTCATCCTGTTTTAAAAGCTCTCGCCGCATACCTGCATGAATCTTCTCAATTTTTTTCTGTGCTCTGAGAATCGCAAATTTAGCAACCCAGTTCCATTTTTCAAAGCCAATTTGCATTAACCTTTTCGCAATCCAGCCTGATAATCCCGCATGCCCCCCGGCAAACAAAGGGTCTTCAAGAGATAGAATTGCCTCGTAACTGCCAGGGTCGCCCTGTCGCCCACAACGGCCGGCCAACTGACGATCAATCCGTCCAGCCTCATGCCGTTCGGTGAGTATTACATGAAGACCTTGCCGTTCCGCAACATGTGAACCCAGTTTGATATCAGTACCCCGACCCGCCATATTTGTAGCAATTGTGATACATCCTTCATTTCCCGCCCGTGCAATAACCATTGCTTCCTCTTTATCCTGTTTGGCATTGAGAACCTGATATTCAAGGCCGATATCGGAAAGTAGTTTGCTTACATGCTCGGAAGCAGCCACTGATCCGGTACCCACAAGAACGGGACGGCCTTTTTGACTCAATTCGTGGATCCGGTCAACAACTGCCTGCCATTTGGCTTTCGCCGTGGGGAGTACCCGATCAGGATAACAGCTTCGCTTTTTTGGACGGTTCGTCGGTATACGAACCACCGGCAGCCCGTAAACCCGGTTCATCTCTCCTTCTACTTCTCTCGCTGTTCCGGTCATCCCTGAAAGTCTAAGGTAACGGCGAAAGAACCTCTGGTAGCTGATCCGAGCCATTGTTTCCTGCTCTTGAGTCATCTCACAGCCTTCTTTGGTTTCAACAAGTTGATGGAGTCCTCGTTTCCATGAACGGTCCGACATTACCCTGCCCGTGAATTCATCAATAATCTGAACCTTTCCATCCCGAACGAGATAATGTTCATCTCGCAAAAAAAGATGTATAGCGTTCAGAGCCTGGTGCGCCAGTTCTTCCCTCCTTATGGTTCCTGTCCATAATGGCCCCAAAGGCAAGGCAAGATCTCGAATACGACTCTTGCCGACTTTCGTAAGCTCAACCTTGCGGGAACCCCAATCAACACGGTAATCTACCTGATCCTGCAATTTTTCAGCAAGCGCCAAGGCCTGTTCCATAATAACTCGTTCCTCTCCACTGCCAACCCTTTTGGAGATTATTAACGGCGTTCGTGCCTCGTCAACCATTATACTGTCTGCTTCATCTACTATCGCAAAATGAAGCCCTCTAAGCAAAAGACGATGACCACGAGCCTCGTTGCCATAAAGATATTCAGCTTGCAGACGAAGCGGGTTAACTTGATCTTTCATGGTCAGTCTGTCTCTCAGGTAGTCGAAGGCGATTTCCTTATTGGTGCAATATGTGACATTAGACTGGTAAGCAGCACGCCGTTCTTCCGGAGTTGTGTCATGCGTAATGCTGCCAACCTTAAGTCCTAACATCTTGTAGATCGGCGCCATCCATTCTGCATCACGAGAAGTCAGATAGTCGTTGACACTGATTACATGGACGGGTATTCCGGCCATTGCGGCAGTACTGACAGCAAGCGTTGCGGTCAGGGTCTTCCCCTCCCCTGTTTCCATCTCCGCCACCATCCCTTTAAGAAGTACTAATCCACCCATAAGCTGCACATCGAAATGGCGCATACCAACAGTCCGGGTTGCAACTTCTCGCACCAGGGCAAATGTATGTGCCACCAATTCTTTGCGAAAACCTTGTTTTTGTAATTGGGTGCGAAGGCTTCCGGCCAGCTCTTTCAGCTTATCGTCAGTCATATTTTTCAGGCCGGAGCCGTATTGCTTCACTTGCGGAACAATTTTACGGGGCCTGACCATGCATGCGCGGAGGTAACCGGCCAAAGATTTCGTTAAAACTCCAACGGTCTTATCCAATGCGCTTAAGCGGAATTCCTTTCGCTCAGGCCGAATGACATGTGTTGCCGGCAATTTCCATGCAAGTTTAGCTCTCACAAGTTATCTCATACATCAAATTTTTTCAGTAAAACACGCCGTATATTCCGATACCAGCGAATTGCCAAAGGTTCAGGATCATGGTCGAAGCGCACAAACGCACGTTCTCCAACCCTGCCCAGAACAACACCGGGCAACAAAATATCGAACTGAAAAAACTTTTCAAAAGCCCTCGGTTTTTCGTATTCCCGTGGATCCAGTGCGATCTTTCCACCTCCTTCCAGACTAAGAGCCAGGCTGGGCATTTCACTGGAAGCTAACGGCACCTGCCGTTCCACAAAAGCCGGTAATTTTCTGTCCACCTCCCCTGCCAA
>DAOURZ010000327.1 GCA_030627475.1 Deltaproteobacteria bacterium
AATTTCTCTGTGCAATTTATCTCTATATGCCTTTATAGCCTTTAAAGCCTTATCGCCAATAGGGACAATTCGCTCTTTGTTTCCCTTTCCAAGCACGTGAATCATATTCTTTGTAAAATCCACACTGAAAACATTCATTCCGGCAAGTTCCGCCACACGTATTCCTGTAGAATAAAGGGTTTCAAAAATAGCACAATTCCTCAGCCCAAGCCAATTATCGGTTTTAATCGAATCCAGCAGACGAAACATATCATCAACTGTAAGATATACAGGGATTGTATGTTCCTGTTTAGGCGTATGTATCAATTCTGCAGGGTTATTCTGAATTATGCCATGCCTGATAAGATATCCGAAGAAAGAACGTATAGCCGAAAGCTTACGCGCTATAGTAGATTTTTTGTTCGTTTTGTGTAATAATCCCAGATATTCCCTTATCATCAGAGAAGGAACTTCACCTGCTTTAAAATCATATGTTTTATTCTGCTTCTTTTTACCTTCAATTCTGCTCTGTACGAGAAAATCCGCAAATTCATTCAGATCATGCAAATAAGCACGCGAGGTATTAATTGAATAAGCTTTTTCAGAGGATAGAAATTCAACATAAGACTTGATCAGGTTCTGTAAAGTATACGAACTCATTAAATTTCATCACCACCAAGTCAAATTACCATGTTTTTTAACTCAAAACTCAAACTTTTTGCCTGAATAGGGTTTTCGTTCAGGTAAAAGTTATGCAATTTTGCGTGTTTGTTTTTTCAGCTTTATAATACGTTTTTTATAAACAGCCGCCGTTTTATTATCGTTTGATTCAAGAAGCGTTTCCATTTTTGCCTTAAACTCTTTGATTTTTTTCTTTATTTCACGAACCGTTGAATCGGTCTTTTCCCCGGATTTTATTTCAATCCCTCTATCCAGTTTTATCGCATTAATAAGTTCAGCCTTGTTCATTCCGTGAACACCTGTAACATCCGACAACGCAATGGCAATTTCTTTCAGCTCTTTTGCTGTCATCTTTTCCAAGGGTTTTTCCTTGGTTTCCTTTTTTGGGGAACCCATAAACAGTAACTCTCCTTTCAATCTGACTCAACGGTTCAGAGTTTTCTAAAAAACCTTCAAATTTCCCTTTGAAGGGGGAACTAAAAAAGGGGGGTAAGTTGGAATTTAATTATTTCAGCATATTACGAAAACTCAGGATTGTTGAGAATTTAAGTTAAGTGATTTTGTGCAATATATTTATAATTTCTAACATAAAAAAGGAATTCATAAACCATTTTTTTTTATTATGTCAATAAATAAAGGCAAATTAATAATTTTAATATCAGAAATTTGAAAACACATTTTAAAATTAACCAACAGAACTTGTACTACGGCTCAACGTTGATTGCCTTAGCCCGACTTTCGCGCTTTTCTCAAGCTAAATTTTTTATCGAAATTGCAATTTGCAACAATATCAATTAGTTATTGGTTTTCGGTAGTTTTGCCAGAAAACATAACTCGTTGATAATAAAGGAAATAAAATTTTGGGATCAGATGTAGTGTCTGTACAAAGTGCTGTAAGAGAAAATATATCTTGATATAATCCATTATTTTATGATTACCTGATATTAATAATATCAGGAGATGGAGCAATGTTTTTCAGAGAAACAATTTCCAAAAATTCTAAGTCGCCCGTATTGCAATTGGTCGAGAACATTCGCACCGAAAAGGGTCCCAGGCAACGACTTGTTGTATCTCTCGGAACCTATCTCAAAATTCCAAAAGAGAAACGCCGGGAAGTTGCCCGCATAGTAAAGGAAAGATTATCCGGTCAACAGAGTTTGTTTGAATATGATTCTCAACTCATTGCTTATGCTGATAAAATTGTAAAAAAGATTCAGACTAAAGGAAAATGGGATTCAGTTAGGGAACAGGTCTGTAAATTTAAAAAAGCAATAAAAGATAAAAGTACAGCGGAAATTTTTATTAATGATGTTCAACATGGTTATGATAGAGAATTAGGCCCTGTTTTAATAGGATATTGTTTTTGGGAGAGATTAAATTTCTCAACTATTCTAACAGCTCAAGTATATCTTCTTCGTCATCTACAACAAGTATTCTTTCTTTTGCCATAATTATTACCTCGTCAAGATTATAGATATATTATTTATATTAGCATAAAGTTAGTATAATGTTAATTTTTTATTAAGAATACTGGTGAGACTACTCACGTAGTCAGGCCGAAGCTGTTTAGATTGGCCGTACCTTAGCGGAAACATCTGATTTTTGCACCAAAGATGGCTTCAAGATGCGCTTTTTCCTGACAGCCTTCAGCCTATCCACCTGAGTGGTTACCTAAATTTTAAAACTAAAGAGATGGTAAAAGTATATATAATTTGAGTGTAACCAAAATAGAACATTTATCCGTTCAATTTGGCAACTCCTCAATAAATGGAG
>DAOURZ010000227.1 GCA_030627475.1 Deltaproteobacteria bacterium
ATGGCAGGATTTGACGGAACCAGTCTCAATAATGATCTGATGTTTCTTGTTGATACTCTGAAGGTTGGAGGAATAATTCTGTTTTCAAGGAATCTGACCAACTCTGATCAGATAAAAAATCTGTGCGAGTCGGTTCGGGAACATGCCTTGAAATGCGGACAGCCGCCGCTGTTCATCTCAATTGATCAGGAAGGAGGACAGGTAGCAAGGCTGAAAAAGCCTTTTACACAGTTTCCTGGTAATCCGGATATAAAAAGTGAAGACGAGGCCAGACATTTTGCAAAGATAACGGCTTCTGAATTGAAAAATGTCGGTATAAACATGAACATGGCGCCTGTTCTGGATGTGGCATTTGAAGGGATCAAAAGTATCATGGGAAAAAGGTCATTCGGGCATGATCCTGACCTGGTATCAAAGCTTGGCGTAAAGGTAATAGAGCACCTTCAACAAAACGGGATCATGGCTGTTGCAAAGCACTTTCCCGGCATTGGCCGAACAGTACTGGATTCACACAGTGAAATGCCCGCACTTGATGTTGATCTGAAAATTTTGGAATCAAGCGATCTTCTGCCGTTTGCCGGAGCCATAAAACATGATGTGACAGGCATTATGCTTTCTCACATACTTTACAATAAAATCGACAATAAATGGCCTGCAAGTCTTTCAAGCAAAATTGCAAAAGATCTTCTTCGGGGCAGTATGGGCTTTAACGGAATAGTCATGACAGATGATCTGGATATGGGAGCGATTAAAGGCACTTATGACGTCAAAACTATCATAAAACAGATACTTTCGGCAGATATCGACATCGCCCTAATCTGCCACAAAGGGCCGAATATAGAAATCGCATATGAGAAAATTTTAAAGGAACTTAAAGATTCTAAAAATATAAAGGATAGAGGAAAAGAATCTGTCCGGAGGATACTGAAAGCTAAGGGTTCGCACAAAAATAACTTCATCAGGTAGGCACACAGATTTTCTTTTGCTTCCTTTTTTTCCTCTCTGAATCCGAAGATACGTTCCTATGCGAAAACTTGATAGAACAAAAAGGCTGTTCGTGAAATTTGTTTCACTGGCATATTTTTTTGCTACCGAGATAATTTTCGGACAGCTTTCCGTATATTTTCTTTACAAATTAACCTTGTTATGTATAATACACCTTTTTTTCTCCGTTTGCGAGCAACGCGCAAACAGGCTTAAACTTGATAGTACGGAAATTTGAAAACCCGTTTTGGTTTCGTTTGGGTACTATACTTTATGTTGCGACAGGCAGGAGCCGAAAATGGACTATATCAAAATACAATGAGGAATAATTGATTTCCAATTAAAGTTTAACAAACTCCAGAGGTATTCATGACAGATAAGCAACCATCTTTGAACTTTGAAACTAAAGAACTTCCGAAAATACTTCCTATTCTTCCTTTATTTGACGCTACTCTATTTCCTAAAATGGTTGTGCCGATTGTTATAATGCAAAGCGAATCCATTCAACTGGTAGATGAAGCAATGTCCAAAGATAGAACAATTGGTCTTATTCTATCAAAGAATTCAGAAAGTAAAAACAAATACGGGCCTGAAGATCTATATAAAATCGGCACAACCGCACTTATTCTTAAAATGGCAAAAATCGAAGGGAATAATGCACAGTTACTTGTACAAGGATTGGGCCGATTTAAAGTAAAAAAATTTATAAAAAAAAAGCCTTACCTGCAGGCCAAGGTAGAAAATCTTCATGATATAGAAAGAAAAAGCAAGGAGATTGATGCTCTTATGGCTAATCTTATAGGTTTGTTTACCAAAGATGTCGCGTTTTCTCCGGGATTGTCGCCTGATATTCTTTCTATGGCAAAATCAATACAGTCGCCGGGCATTCTCGCTGACATGATTGCTTCGATCATAAATTCAACATTAGAGGAAAAACAAAAAGTTTTAGAAACCCTGAACATAAAAAAACGACTGCAGGAAGTTACACGTATTGGTAATTATCAGGTAGAAATTCTTGAGCTTGGTAACAAAATACAGTCCCAGGTCAAGGGTGGTATGGATAAAAAACAGAGAGAATATTATCTACGCCAGCAAATGGAAGCGATCAAGGAAGAACTCGGCGAAAAAGATGCAACAAATATTGAAATTAAAGAGTACAAGACTAAAATTAAAGAAAAAAATCTCCCCGAAGAAGCGCTTAAAGAGGCCGAACGCGAAATTAGCCGTCTGTCACGAATGCATTCTTCTTCTTCCGAATATACCGTGGCATCAACATACATTGATTGGCTGACATCACTGCCCTGGAATGAAAGCACAGAAGATAACCTGGATATAATAAAGGCCAGAAAAATTTTAGATAATGATCATTACGGACTTACGAAACCAAAGAAACGTATTATAGAATTTCTCGCTGTACGAAAGCTTAAGCCTGAATCAAAAGGCCCTATTCTTTGTCTGGCAGGCCCGCCTGGTACAGGAAAAACATCTCTTGGCCGCTCAATAGCACGCGCTCTTGGGCGTAAATTTTTTCGCATATCACTTGGCGGTGTCAGAGACGAGGCTGAAATCAGAGGACACAGGCGAACTTATGTAGGCGCTCTTCCCGGACGTATTATTCAGGGTATCAGACGTGCAGGGTCTAATAATCCGGTTTTTATGCTGGACGAAATTGACAAGATCGGAAGTGATTTTCGTGGTGATCCATCTTCGGCTTTGCTGGAAGTTCTTGATCCGGAGCAAAATTTTTCTTTTTCAGATCATTACCTTGATGTGCCGTTTGATCTGTCAAAAGTTATGTTCATTACTACTGCAAATGTTTTACACACAATACCGCCGGCTCTTCAAGACAGAATGGAAGTCTTGAATCTGCTGGGATACACTCTGGATGAAAAAAATAAAATTGCAAACCGTTTTCTCATACCTCGTCAACGAGAAGCACATGGTCTAAATTCATCCCAGATAACTTTCACAAATGCTTCAATAAAAAATATAATTACAGGTTACACAAGGGAAGCGGGTTTAAGAAATTTAGAACGCGAAATTGCAACCATATGCAGAGGTGTCGCAACAGAGATCGTTGAGAAAAAAATAAAGTCAGTAAAAATCAGTATAAAAGATATTTACAAATACCTGGGCCCTGTTAACTTTTCCTCCGGAATTAGAGCGAGACCTTTAAAACCGGGCATAGCCATGGGTCTTGCATGGACGCAAGCAGGAGGTATGTTACTCTTTGTCGAAGCTACATCCATGAAAGGTAAAAAAGGTCTTACGTTAACCGGTCAACTTGGAGATGTTATGAAGGAATCCGCAACAGCGGCTTTGAGTTTTATCCGTTCAAATGCTGTTAAACTCGGAATTCCCGAAAATTTTGATGCTCCTCAACCCGTTGATAGACTGAACGAACCATCTACGCAAATTTTCATTCTTGAAAAAGAGTACCTGGAATTAAAATCTGCTGTGGGGTATTGGCAGGCAATGCATGCCAAAGCTATTATCCATGAAAAGAGACTCCAGCAAACAATCAAGGAACAGGAAGGGCAAAT
>DAOURZ010000371.1 GCA_030627475.1 Deltaproteobacteria bacterium
CCTATAGATCGCATCAATCTCCGCATCCGTTGCCCGCTGGTCTCCGCTGCCTGTCCTGAAAAAAGTATTCTTTCTTGAATTGAAATAAACAGGTTTTTGCTCAGATGGAGGAACATAAAAAGCAAGAACGATCTTTCCATCAAGATTGTACTTTACACACTTGACCCTGATCTTTTGGTTGAACTTATCCCCTCTAAGAACAGTAGTAAAATTCTGCTCTATCTTTTCAGCATCATCAACACCACTTATCTTGAAGGTCTTGCCAATCTGACCAATTCCAAAAACAAGCCATCCACCATTTGTATTAGAAAATGCACTGACCGTTTCATAACTGTTTTTGGGAATAGAAGTCTTCGCTGCTTTCACCTCAAAATCTTCCCATTCAAGTTCTTCCAACCTGTCAAACAGTTCCTTCTGATCCATAATTTGAATTACTCCACCTTAAATGCATTATCAACAAAATAATCAATCTGCGCCTTCATTTATCCACCACTTCCCAATACCCGCCCCTAGCAGCACCGATGCGCCTGAGCAGACCTTTTTGTTTAAGCTTTCGGATGTTTTCTTTTATTTTTCTATCTGAAATGCCAACAATGCCGGCAAGCTCAAGTGCCGTAATATGTGGATTATTTGCCACGGATTTGAGAATATTTTGCTGATTTTCAGTGACCTTTTCAGTGACCTTTTCAGTGACCTTTTCAGTGACCTTTTCAGTGACCTTTTCACCAACTTTTTCTTCACCCATATCGAATCTATAAAAAACTACGACGAACCCACTCTTGAGTTTTTTAAACTCAACCTTCACATTATGTTCACCACATTCCTTGGCAATTCTCCTTATACCTGAACCCCACCGTTCTATATCTTTACACAAATACAAAGTATGTGCAATAAGAGGATTCCTTAAAATAGATCTTTCCTCACCTTCAATAAAATCAATCGGGTTGTACTCCTCTGGAAATTGTCCCGGATTATATATCTCAATCCGGTCTTTAAAAAACGCGATCTCATTCCCTTTAGGATTATTATAATCCCTATGGCATAAAGAATTGACAATTGCTTCAGTCACTGCCCTAACTGGCACTTCAGGTATCTCTCTTCTTTCACTGCCTACAAACTCCGCCCTCCAGTTCATGTGCTCTTTAATATACGACTCAGATTGTTCAAGTAAATTGAAAATATTCCCTTTGAACTGGTTAATATCCAAAAATGTAAGTTTATCCTTTCCAGCAAAAACTGCTGCCTGAACTTCAAACGAATTATTATCACAGAATAAGATCTCAGCAGCTTTTAATAGCCTACCTTCTTTCGCAATGCCTAATTTATTCAAAATTGAGTCAAGATCAGAAAAAGTAAAATTTATCCTGTTGGCTTTATTTGCCTTTGTTATAAAAATCTTAACCGCATCTTCGTTAACATCATTAAAACGTTTATTAGAAAAATCGCCTTCCCATGAAACCTTATTCTTTTTCATGAATAAATTTTCTAACCCCTTTGCACTTAGCTGCCTGTCATCATCTCCCACCCGCATATAAGCCCTGCCATATGCAAAATAAGGCATATCGTTTCCTTGAAATTCTACATGTACGCAGTCTTTACCATTCAAATTTACCGGATTGATTATCGGAAATATCTTCGGCTCTATACGATCGGAAATCGTCTTTGAAATGCTACGTATTGTTTGTTCACTAACATCTTGTCCAACAATAGTTCCATCATTATTTATTCCAAAATACACCTCCCCTTTTTGATGCTTGTTGAGAATAGCCACTATTGAGAAGATTGCTTCTTTTAGTTCCGAAGTTGACTTTTTCAACTCTAATGTTTCAGATTCTTTATGACCTTCCTTTTTATCGATCATTTTCAACAACACCAATTTAATAGCCCCATATCGGATCTAAACCTAAACCTAAACCTATACTTCAAAACCCAAACCTGCAAGATTTTTCTTAATCTCAGATTCCAATTCATCGCTTTTTTCAAACTGAACTTTCAACTGACTGGTAAGTGCACCCATTTTCTCAGCAAACGGAATCCCATCATCTTCCTCAGCTTCTGCGCCCACATAACGACCCGGGGTCAGTACAAAATCGTGTTTTTTAATCGCAGCCTGATCGGCAGAGAAACAAAA
>DAOURZ010000259.1 GCA_030627475.1 Deltaproteobacteria bacterium
AATTCAATATAATGCAAAAGTTTTTCTTTATATGGATACAAATGTTCATAAAGTTTTTCAGGGTTGTATAATTCAGTAATTTCCGGGAGATGGGGATCATTCAGCCCTTTAAAATATTCAGTAAAAGAAAATGGGAAATTATCAAAAGCAAGCACTCTGCCCGTGAGATGCGTGGCAAGCTCATCAGAAAGAAGCTCGGCATTTGAACCCGTTATGAAAATTTTGATGTGTTCATTTCTGTCATATATATCTCTTACCCAAAACTGCCAGTTATTTATATTCTGTATTTCATCCAAAAACAGATAAACCTTTCCAACAGGATTTTTTATGTTAAGAAATTCCGAATAAAGGTTGTCCAATATAGAGATATCATTACGAAAAGAAATAAAAAACGGATCTTCGAAATTAAGTTGCAGGATATTTTCCCGCTTTACTCCGAAATTAATAAGGTGCTTGACAAGTTGTCTGAAAATGTAGGATTTGCCTGATCTTCGCGCTCCGGATATTGCGACTACATGGCGGATATCAAGTGCTTTGATAATCTTTTCAAGAAGCTCTCTTTTTATACCTGTATCAAAGCTTCTGTCACGCCACTGGTAATTATGTTTTAGCAGCACTTCTTTCATTTTTGCGAATTATACCTCGTATTAATATGCTTGATTTGCTAATCATAATTCGCATATCATGTTTCTGTCAAGAAAAACTTTTTCAAATTCAAAAAAGGCGCTTTATCTGAAATTGGAATGGCTTTTCAGACATCGTTGCAAAAATATTGACAATTTAAGCAATCAGGAACACAATAGCCGCATCTCTCATCATGAAATTCTTCCTCATCTCTTAATATATGGAGCGGCTCCTTGGAAAGATTCTGCTTTTCAAAATATATCTTTTCTATCACACCAAAAACCACGCTTCTTCTTCCCTCTTACAGCGGTTCTACCCTGCGAGGCGGATTTGGCCATGCATTTCGCCGCATCATTTGCACCTTCAAAGGAAAAGAATGCACAGATTGCCTCCTGAAACATCAATGCGTATATGCCTACGTCTTTGAAACACCCATTCCTGCTGATGCTCAAATCATGCGAAAATATACCGCAGCTCCCCACCCATTTATTCTTGAACCATCCACAAACAGCAGGCAAAACCACAAAAAAGGAGAAGACCTCTCATTCGGCCTTACCCTGATCGGCCGGGCAGCAGACTATCTTCCATATTTTATTTATGCCTTTGAAGAGCTTGGCCGAATCGGAATCGGCAAAGGAAGGGGAAAATATGAATTGCGGGAAGTAACCGAAGAAGGCGGAGCAGGTGATTCCATTCCAAAAAAGAGAATCATTTACAGCGGAGACACAAAACTCCTGGCTCAAACCAATCCTCCGATACAATGGTCTGAGATTATTGCAAACAGCTCGAAGCCTCCACATGCAGTAAACATTTCCTTTATTACCCCAACAAGAATCAAGTATAAAAACCATCTTACCAAAGACCTCGAATTTCATGTCTTTTTCAGAAATTTACTCCGCCGCATATCTCTCCTTTCATACTTTCACTGTAACTACAGGATAGATGACACAGGGTTCAAGGAACTCATCGAACAAGCCGGGAAAATCAAGACCGTTAAACGCTCGCTCTACTGGCACGACTGGGAACGGTATTCCAACCGTCAGGAAACGCGAATGAAGCTGGGCGGGTTTATGGGCGAGATTACGTATGGGGGGGAGTTAGAGAAGTTCTGGCCTTATATCAGGCTGGGTGAAGATGTGCATGTTGGGAAAGGGAGCGGATTTGGGTTGGGAAGGTACAGGATAGAGAATAAAGGAGGGTAGAGGCATGGCTACAGATTATCTGTTTAACAGATGAAAGACACAAAAGAGCTTTGCAAATTGACAGAAATGCGTTTGGAAAGCGGAGATGATAAAAATACAGCCGCTTCAGGTGTAATCAAATTCAAACCAGGAAAAACTCACGCATAAGATATCGTAAAGAAAGAACCTGCCGTGGATGAAAACAATAGTGACAGTTTGACGAGTACTATCTAACCTTTTGACAATATCCTGCCCGGTTCTTTCTTAACGATATCTAATGCGCTCAAACAGTTTCCTGATTTGAATTCGATCACACCTGAAGCTCTTTCGCAACCGGGCGATTAATGTTGTATAAAAATTAGTTTGTAAATTTTTGTTGTTGGGAGGAAGAAAGGTAGACTAATAAACTTATCTAATGAAAGAGATTGATACATGGTGAAAAGAAAATATCTTGTGGTCACAGGTGTGCCGAGCATTAAAAAATATGTATTCGGCACAGATCAATTAAAAGAAATCCGAGGGGCAAGTGCACTTCTTGAAGATTTGACACGTAATCGAATAATCGAATATCTCAAGAAATGTCCGCAATTAGAAATCGAAACAGTGTTCGTGGGCGGTGGGGCCGGGCAGTTCATTGTCGATGCTAAGAAAGAGGATTTGAACACGTACTTGAAAACTATTGAAGGCAACTTCCTAAAAGCGACTCGCGGTGGGGCGCGACTGAGCTGGGGGAAGGCCCTGTTTGAGGGTAACAATTACCGGAAAGCCTTGATACATGCCGAAATGAATGCCATGCAAAAGATCGAAGAAGCGCCTTTTTATCCTTTTGACCGGCTCCACACAGGGTTCATTCGGGAATGCGACAGTTGCGATGGCATGGTCTCTGTCCAATCTCAAAAAAAAGGCGAGAGAGATTCTCTGTTGTGCGACATCTGCCGTATAAAGAGAGAATTCAATTATGAAAAGGCAAGAAAAAACTTTTTAAATGAGCTTTCCGAATACCTCAGCGGGAAAGGCCTTCGCGTTGAGCCAGCCAGAGACTTTGAGCAAATCGGCAAACAATGCCGAGCCAAACGTGGCTATACAGCGCTTGTCTATGCGGATGGTAACGCTATGGGCAAGTTAATCAAGACCATTGACCGCAAGGATTTGTTTAAATTTTTTTCTCAAACCGTTGATACTTCCATTAAGGAAGCCTGCTTCGAGGCGTTGTTTGAGGCCTGCTTTCATGATATCAAGGAACCTTCAGGCATTATTCCTGCTGAAATCTTGATGCTTGGTGGTGACGATCTGCTGGTCTATCTAACCGCCGAAACAGCATTTCCGTTTGCTATCAAGG
>DAOURZ010000463.1 GCA_030627475.1 Deltaproteobacteria bacterium
CCTTTTCGCTGCCATTGGATCACATTTGCGTAGCCTCTCATAAAGAAATCCTGAGCCATGAAGCAATTCCGCTTCTTTTAAACGCTTTCGGATATCCGTATCTGCTGCCCCTGCATGGGACAGACCATGCACAAGAGCTTTAATATAAAGACCGGTGCCCCCGACAACAAATGGAACAATGCCATCAGCGTGCAACTTTATTATCAGCTCGCCTGCCATCTGCGCAAACGTGGCGGCATCAAAAGACTCATCCGAATCAACGACATCTATCAAATGGTGAGAAACCTGAGCCTGCTCATCAAGAGTCGCCTTGGCCGTGCCTATATCCATGTATCTGTATATCTGCATTGAATCAGCGCCGATAATCTCTCCATGCAATTCTATGGCGAGTTCAATTGAAACAGCGGTCTTGCCCAAACCGGTTGGACCGCAGATCACAATAATATCTGGTTTAGAATCATTATTCATATTTTTAGATTTCACAAATCGGCTGCCGACTTAAAGCGGGACACTTTCCAACAGGTTGGCTCTATGTAAATACTACAATCAAACTCTTTTATCAAAAAGAATACCCAAAACATCGCCAAGTCTGGTAACCAGTTCCAAAATTTCTTCAGAAGGAATCTGTCTGATCAAATCTCCGGTATCTTTTTCAACAACTTTTATCATGGTCCTGCCCGATTCTTTATGCATCGAAAATTCAAGCCCGACATTATGAATTGTATTTATGTCATGTTCCAGATCATCCAATAAATCCTGAGAAATCTGGGCAGCCTCTTTCCCTTTCCGCTCCTCCTCTACATTTTTTTTTTCTTTAATTTGTTGAGCATCTTTAATCTTTCGATCCGGTCGGACATTCTGATCTGCAATTCTGGAAACTTTAACAGGCGCAATACTATCATCAGACTTTATTTTATAGCCCTGGCCCTGACTTTGAACAGCAACTCCAATATTTATCGTTTCCAACATGTCACCACCCTCCATAATCATTGATTAATTGAAGGAAAAAGGCACCCAGGAAAGTTTTTCCTATTTCCTATTTCCTATTTCCTATCTCCTGTTTCCCCATACGCAGCAACAAGCTTTTTCCCGTTTTCGATTCTTTTCAATTTTCTTCCTTTTTCATCTCGTTCTTTTTCCATCTCCATTACAAGTTCATCAACCACGTCTTTTATTTCTTTTATCAGATCGAATATTTCAGGATCATCGCTTAAGCCCGCCTGGTTAAGATTATTCATTATCTTATCATGCTCTTCACCCAACTGTACAAGTATTTCGAAATTATTTTCACCAAGGGCTTTTTGGGCTCTGATAGTTATATCACAAAGATTATTATACAACATTTTGTGATTAAGCTGCAATTCGAAATCCCCCTTGCATTTGCGCCTTCTCAATGACCGGCTGAAGAACGGATTCTTTTTTAGCAGCTTTATCAAAACCCTCCTTTAGCTCGCCAAGAAGTCTTTCCACCTCATCCAGAGCGCTAGCATCGTTTTTTACATTGGCAATTGTCAAGCGATTCATCATATAGTGGTACAGACCAGACAGCTTTTCTACCAGGTCTTCCCCTATTTCCCTGTCCAATGCGCAATCAAGCTC
>DAOURZ010000439.1 GCA_030627475.1 Deltaproteobacteria bacterium
ATTTAAAATAATAGTTTCATTCACTGGTAAATTCTGATATATTTAATTAAAATTTTGTAAAAGCAGTAGGTAGAAAGTAATCTTAATTTTCAAAAAAAAGGAGAGAAAATGTATAATATTCAGGCAGCCCTTCCGATAGTCATTCATGTCCTTTATGTGTTTTCCGAACATCAAACCATCATTGATACCTATCTGCTTCGGATATTTTCCTTTTTCGGCATAGCCGATCCCATGAGACTGTTCAGGTCGGTAATACTTCAGCAGATCATGGGCATTGAATACCAGTATCATTATCGTCAGTTTTATCCCGAAATTAACAGTTACTTCTCTTCGTGCTGTTCTCTGTACGGTGTGGATAAAATCATGGAAACTGTTGGTAAGATTACCAATTCCATGGCATCATGGAAACTGACCTTGATTCAGGCATCCATGATAAAAATTCGTTGTCCGCATCTGCTTTATTCAGGCGGAAAGATGGTTGCAGACATTGATGTCACAACCCTTCAGTCATCTTCTTCCGAAAAAGAAGGAGCCGAAACCGGATACAATAAAAAAAATAAAGGAAAACCATGCTTTCAGCTTTCGGCGACCTTTATCGGAAAATTTTTCGTCGATGCAAAACTGTTTCCGGGTTGTACCAATCCAAAGGATTTTTTTCAAAAAGCCGTTAAAAGAGCGTTATCTCTCGGTTTTGCCATAGAAATTGTCCGGGGCGACAGCGCATATATGACGCTTGAGAACCTGCTTTTTTTGATAAAGCTTTCTCTTGGGTATGCCATCGGAGCTCCCGGTAGTTTCAACGTAGTAAAAAACGGGATAAAATGTTTTAAAGAACTGGCCAGAGAATCTTCCTCCAGGATTATTCATGTAACAAAAGGTATTGCCATTTTAGATATGGGGCAGGTCACATTGAAAAATGGTGTTCAAACCAGACTTATTATCGTCCGCAGAATCAGTCGGAAGAAAAAAGACGGCAAATGGCAAAAACGTACCTATTATTACGGTATTGCCAGCAACCTTGAACTTTCTGCCAAAAAGCTTTATAAGTTCTATCATAAAAGGCAGTGTATCGAAGCTGGATTCAGAGAACTGAAAAATCATTATAATTTGGAAAGACTGCCTTTTCATAGTCTCAAAGCCAATGAATTTTGGATTATGTGCAAAATCATGGCAATGACTCTCTTCAAAATTTTTCAGGCGGAAATGCTTCCCAAGTCCCTTCATTCGTTGCTGAGAAATACTTTTCTGCGGAGAATTTTTCAGAAGGGTTTGCATTTCGGCGAATTCGGAAAAGTTCAGGTCCGCCCCAAAACCAAGTATACATGGCTTTTGCGACGATTACTCTGTAAAATAGAGCGAATGAAACTTGCCATAAATGCTTGCGAATAAAGGCTTCATAAGGAAATCGGAAAAATGTGTTAACTCAACCTCGGTTACGTGATGTAAAGACTTTCATACAAACAAAGGAGATAAATTTCTTATGAAACAAAATCAGGGGATCAGATTATTTGTTAATATTTGTATATGGTCAATATTTCTCATTTTCTCAGGCAGCCTGACTGACTCCCAGGCTCAGGAATTTCTTCAGAGGATTGAAATCCCTTCATCTTTTAATCCGGTAGGCTCAGGAGCACGCGCCCTGGGCATGGGCGGGGCATTTATTGCTGTTGCTGATGATGCCACAGCCGCTTCCTGGAATCCAGGGGGGCTTATC
>DAOURZ010000162.1 GCA_030627475.1 Deltaproteobacteria bacterium
TTTAAATTAATTCGTCCACGTTCCTTACCTTGTTTTTTTGCTATTATGGTTCCCCTTTTATTGTATATCGTTCTTTTAATTCATTAATCATTTTTTTATTAATATTAATTTGCGATACATTACGCAAGTTATCTACATACTTTTTTAACCAGTTTTTAAACTTTCTTTTTATCAGAATTTGTTTGATTCTGTTTTTTACGATAGAAAAATTTTTATGCTCTCCGCCTCTTTTTCCTTTCAACTTAATTATCTTATATCTTTTTGAGTCTTCAACGATATTGCTAAGCTGACCAATTCCAAGGTCAATTATTGCCTTCTTCGCAGCGGGCGATAACCGCCCAATCGGTATCCATACATTAACTCCTGTACGCTGAGCCATTATTGATTTTTTTGAGGATAGAAATTCAAAATTCGCGCCTTCTCTTAATTCTTTTAATACCGCTTCCGCAGATTCTAAAGTTGATAATACTATTTCACTAAACCAGACCTCATAATCTTTTCTGAAATCATCTTTATGGGTCCCATAATATTCAACCAACTCGTTTTCCGACGGAATTGATCTCGGGAAAATTATTTTTTGTTTAAACAGATTTAATAACTGTTTCCCCTTATATTCTTCAATATTATTTTTAAATAAAGGATCATTCAAATATTTTTTTTTCAGAGCTTCCTGCTCGACCAATTCATAAATTATCAAACTATCAAGTATTTCCGAATTTATCTTTTTAATTTTTTCTTTATTTAAGATATCACCCCTGACCTTTGGAAGGTGTCCTCTTGCCTCCTTTATAAAATCACAATTATCTATCGGCTTGTCATTCACTCTCGCTAATATAATTTTATTATCACACTCTTGCTGAGTTGAACTCATTGAATAAAGGAGCTCTGTACCGATCCATATATTTGCCTTGTTTTTCAACCCGGAAATATAATTATTTGATATTTTTTGTTCTTTTTCTTTTAGCAGCTTCTTCTTAATACTATTTTTCACCTTCTCAAACATATCATCCGGAGCATGTTTTTTCTCTTTATAATATTTTTTAAAATATCCGGATAGCTCATCTTCAGTTATATTTATTTTATCCAGAACATTTTCCTGTCTTAAACGAATTACAGAACGGCTTATTATATAATGATTAACTTTTCCATGAAAAAACGGATCTTCATCAAGTTGTACGTTGCAGGCTTCCTGAATTATAATACGTTCATTAATCAATTCTTCAATAACTTTATCAATGTTTATACTGCCTGCTTTTCCATCAAGATTAGTCATTTGTTTAATTCTGTGAATAGTTACAAGTTTCTCCTCTAATTCATCCAGACTGATATTATAACCATTAACTTTCGCAATAATCGACGAGTTGTCATGGAAAACAGAGTAACGGAAACATCCGGAATTCACGGAAGCAACAATAATTAATGCAATCAATGTAATATGTTTCTTGAAAAGAAATTTCATCTCAATATATAACTTGTGTCTGAACTAAAAAACCCCGTTCAGTAACAGTTTTGAATTTTTGATTTTAAGTTTTGAGTTAAAAAACATACTCTAAGGAACTGGAAAATAATAAATCATTGGCTTATTTAAAATTTATGTCTGAATCATAGCGTTATGTAATCAAAAGCCGATGAGTTATTTATTGCCAATTACTAAGGAACGTGGACGAATTAACTTCCGCAAAAGGCTGACAAAAAGTTAGAGATATAGTTTTGTGAAAACTTATAAAAACCCTGGCACTGGAATTGTGTCAATCAATTCGTTAACAAGCTTACGAGAAAGAGCGGACAGAGATCTTATTCTGCCGATACCAAAAATCGTCTCATAATTGTCACCTCTGCTGTAGTTCTGTCCTATCCATAATATAGAGCAGGAATCTGTATGAATCATTCTAACATCAACAGAAATCACAGGTATTTTGGCATCTTTCTTTTTTCCTTCACTTTCATATTTTTTAACACATCCGATAATAACTGCATCAACATTCAGTCTTTTTCCAATCAGTTTAATATTATCGGCTCCAATTCCCTTCCTTATTATTATTCTTTCTCCTACAATAAATTTTTTTACATTACCTGGAAATTCTATTTCAAATTTTTCTGAATGATATAATTCCCCAATAAATGCTTTTGTAACAATTTCGCCCGCATTCATTGTATTTGATCTGTTATAGAAGGGAAAAACCGCAATGCGCTTAATTTTGTATTCATCAAAATCTTTTGCCAGAAAGTTATTTGGAGAATGCAGAAAGGAACATCCGGAAAGAAAAAATAAACATAATATAGATATCGCTATACAACTACAGCGGTATTTTAGATTCCAGGCACCACATTTCTTCCGGCCATATTTTTTTTGAGATAAAAAAATCATCATTTAAAAATCATCAACCCATTCAAAATCTTTTTTTTCTTCAATGAGCTCATCAGGCTTATATAATGTAGCCAGTTGTCTCTCAACATTCAACATATTACCAGCTACATCCCGAACCGCAAGCGAATAGAAAAATTTTTCTTTTTTATCATCAATACTATTATTAAGCACACAATTTAAGGTTGCCGGTAAATCCTGTTTGCCGTTGAATGTACTCAAACATTCATCGTTTTGATTATATATTGCGATATTCCATTCAACAATTTTACTAATATTATTACATGTTACATCAAACGAAATAATATCTTTCTCAATTTTTCCCATAACTATCTCAATTTCAGGTGCGCTTCTATCTACAACAACCATTATTTTATCAGTTGAGACTTCATGACCGGCTTTATCCTCAACAAACAATTGGCATAGATATATTCCATTATTAACTTGCTTGAAATCATTACTTTCGCCTCTCCAGAGCAATCTACATGGAAGCTCCTCACCACCTTCGGCTGAACGTATGAGTTTCCCATCCTTGTCTGTAATTTCAAAACGCCAGGCTTTCAATAAATCTGTTGCTAATAAGTTCGGGAAAAATACCGCATGGTCATTTACTCCATCATTATCAGGAGAAATAAATGCATTATGCAACGTAATAGCTATGAGTGGGGGAGTATTGTCAACAACAAGGCTTGCCATTGCATCAAAGATATACGGTGTATCAAATTCTCCGTACGCATGTAGTTGCAAAATATAAGTTCCTTCAACACCGGGTGATTGAAAAGAACCGGTAAACCAGTTGCCTCCATCTGAAATAAGAGGAATTTTCATATCATCGACAAGAGCGTATAGTTGTTCAGGCTTACAGGTAATTTCTCTGAATTCTACCATCAACGCTGTCTCGTTACCGCCTTTTACAACCCTGGGATAAAATCTTGTTTGCACTATCTCAAAAGGGGGCAAATCTGTGTTTTTTTCTTTCTTTTCATCAAAGTTTTCAGGCAACCCCTTGAATAGATTTTTAACAGCGATTTCAACAAGCTTTTCTATGGAGCTTATTTTGCCAATACCCAGAAATGTTGCAAAATCATCTCCGGAAATCGAAACCGTATTCATCCAGATTATGGACGAATCTAACGTGTCAATCATCTGAACGTCAAGGTCAACATTGGGATTTTCATCACCCGATAGTTCATTAATTGAACCAATAATTATAGCATCCACGCTCAGTGCTTCTCCCAGCGACCTAACCGTTGAGCGACTTATTGAGCTAATATTACGAATTCTTCTTTTAATAAAAAATTGCTCTAATTCATTTTTATTTACTACATCCGGATTTTTGCTCTTAAAATAATCATAAAGAAAATCATTAAAATTAAAATCTGTAGAATAATTTTCACCTGAAAGATTATCAAAAGGGATAATTGCAATTGTTTTTATACTACGAATGTCTTCGGACCAGGATGTTTGTAAAGGGAAAAAAAGAAGAGTAATAAATATAATAAGATATCGTTTCATAAGGTAACTGTTTACAGTTGAAAAATTTTTTAATCGAAAAGCGTATCAATCATCGCTTCGATAACTTCTTTACAAAGATCTTCAGGACTATCTCTGTGCATGCCGAATAATTGATCAAGGATATTCGCACCTTTTAAATTATGCTTTGTTTCCCAAAGAATAGTATGGGAGTTGACATCAACCAATTTTAGAGAAATAGAAACTTCAGGGAATGAACTCCCCCCTATATTTGAAATACCGTATTGCATAACAGAACCAATAACAATTGCTTCTATATCAAGACGTTTTCCAGCTCTTACCGCTAACTGCTTACCAATAAGATTATCTTGTTTCAGCCCCTCCTCTCTTAAAACTTTTGACACTTCTCCGAATTCGACAACATCGAATACACCTCGCCTGAGTATCTCGGTTGCAACGACGTTCATCACTTTTTCGCCGGCAAACTTATCATTTGTAAGATTGATTATGGGTGCAACAGCAACTCTCTTTATATAGCTGAAATCAACGGAAGGATTTATGTAAGTCATGGGGCCACTGCAACCCGGAGAGAAAAGAAAAA
>DAOURZ010000393.1 GCA_030627475.1 Deltaproteobacteria bacterium
AATAAGCAGGATTGATAAAAGATATCGTAAAACCGCCATGACATTAGGAGCTAACCGCTGGCAGACAGCGTGTGTTATTTTCAGGGAAGCTCGTTTTGGTATTGTTGCGGCAGTTATAGCTGCATTTGGACGAGTTATTGCCGAGGTGGGTATAAGCATGATGCTTGGAGGAAATGCTAAAGATTTTACACGAACCATGACGACCGCAATGGCTTTGGAATATGATAAAGGAGAATTTATTCTGGCCGTGGCTTTGGGTATAATACTACTTTTACTGAGTTTTGGTATTAATTTCGTCTTCCATTTTTTTCAGGGGAAAACCAGGAGCTGATGCTTTATACAATATCCCGGTTGATCAAAACTTACGGATCAAGAACTATTCTGAATATTCCTTCAATGGAAATAGAAAAAGGGAGAATTTATGCTTTGCTGGGCCCAAACGGTTCAGGGAAAACCACTCTTTTGAACATCCTCAGCTTTCTTGAAGCTCCTACCTGTGGAGACATTTTTTACCATTCAAAGCCTGTATCTTTTTCCGAATCTTACCTGCAAAATTTACGCAGAGAAGTAGTTATGATAGATCAACACCCCATTCTCTTTACAAATACTGTTTTTAAGAATTTAGAATTTGGCTTGATAATTAGAGGTATTCCCAAAAAGCAAAGAAGAATCATAATTGATGAAGCGCTTGAAATGGTGGGAATGCGAAATTTTGTTCAGGCTCAGGCTCACAAGCTTTCAGGGGGAGAGACGCAGCGGATAGCTTTAGCACGTGCCTTCGCTGTGACACCTGAAGTTTTATTGTGTGATGAGCCCACTTCAAGTGTTGATGCTGAAAACCAGATTGCCGTCATAAGCATTCTCCGGCAAATAAACGAACAGAAGAAAATTACAATTTTGTTTACCACTCACGACAAACGCCAGGTTGCTTCTTTGGCCCATCATATTCTGTTTCTGGATCACGGCAAACTGATCTCGTCAGTTCAAGACTGTAGTGGACCCCCAGCCAAGGACAATTTTCTTCTAAATTAAGGTGAGCTTCTTTTTTAATCCCATGTTTTTTGATCCAATTATGCAAATTAGCTGGAGTGGTTTCTGCAAGAGGCTCTGGCTATGGCCCATTATTATGTCGAGAATGGGGGAAGCTATTGCATATTTCGGCCTTAATAATAGCCCAATGCCCCAATTGAAGGGGGACTGGGGATGAATTTTCTCCTCCGAAAGTTGAGTTCAAAGAAATGGATTAGGTTGTAATCGCTTGACAACCGGATTGCGAAGAATTATATTCCAATATAAGAATATACAGGGAGAACAAAATGAAAGAATTCATTAAAGCGATGAAAGCCCTTTCTGATATTAACAGAGTAAAAATCGTCAAGCTGCTTCAATATAAGATGATGTGCGTATGTGAACTCCGGACAGCATTAGGGGTTGCTCAGCCTACGGTTTCAAAGCATTTAAAAATACTTGAAAATGCCGGTCTTGTTGTTTCAAAAAAAGAAGGGTTATGGGTTAACTATTATCTATCTGATGGCAGTGCTTCACCTTATGTTGCAAGTATGCTGGGAAACCTGAGGCACTGGCTTGATCACGATCCTGAGTTTAAGGAAATAATTGAGAAATTACCTGATATCCGCAGAGATCTGATTTGTAATGTTTAACATCAATATAGCTGAATCATAATATGCTTATATGAGGTATCCTTGAGTTTTCGAAAAATGGTTTGCATAAATCTTGGTCGATTGGAGTAAAAGTTGCTATGTTATTTTAGATAGTTAACTCCGACAAGAATTTTTTTGTTTCGATACACGTAGCGTGCCGAATCGACTGTTTCCTGTTTTCGAAAACGACAAACAATAGATTGAAAGATACAGAAAGAATTTAAAGTATCAGCCTAAACGATACAACCTATTGATTTATTAGTA
>DAOURZ010000314.1 GCA_030627475.1 Deltaproteobacteria bacterium
TAGGAACGGGGTTTAAATAATATACCCAAAATTGCGCAGGATTTTTGTTCACCTTCAAGGCGCGGTTGAAAGCGCGTGGCGGGCTATATAACTGAATTGGGCGATTTCTTGCTCAATCTGCGCCAATCTCTTGCGCATCAAGGACTTATCTTAAACTTTCAAAACATTAAGATATAATGAAAATATTAAAACTTCAACACCTAACCTGCAACCGTTACAAAGGATAGTTATAAATGGCGAAAGAAAATGATATAGTTTTGTTATACTTTGAAGATGCTCCGCTTATTTTTGCCAGAATCGAACAAATAGGGCCGGATATTAAACCTGACTGGTATCATGTAAAGCTGTTGATTCTTCAAACTCCGCTTCGCTCTGTTACGTGGATATTAAGGGATACATATATTGATGGCGAAGAGTTTACAATGAGCGGCAAAAAAGTGCGAATGGAATTAGTTGTATGTCCGGAAGAATCAGTAAAAGATATATTCCGGAAAAAGAAAGAAGAAATACCTGAGAAGTCGGGAGGAGCTGAAATAATATCTCTGGCGGATATCAGAAAAAAAGTAAATGACGAATGTGCTTAGGAACGTGAAAAAACGTGAAGTGAAACAAATAGTAATTTCAGCCTCCAGAAGAACTGATATACCTGCATTTTACATGAAGTGGTTTATGCGACGAATTGACATGGGCTGCTTTGATGTGGTGAATCCGTATAACAGGCATGTGTCAATTGTGCCTGCCGAGCCGGATAAGGTGCATACTATTTTATTCTGGTCGAAAAATTTTGGGCCTTTTATAAAAAACGAATTTGGAGAAAAGCTTAGAGAAAAAGGATACAATCTTTATTTTAATTTTACCATAAATTCCAGGGACCCGTTACTTGAACCCAATGTGCCTACTTTAGAGAAACGAATTAGCCAGTTAGAATATCTTTGCAAAAATTTTGGTGCCGGTTCTATAAGCTGGAGATTTGATCCTGTGTGCTTTTACAAAACAAAAGATGGAAAGATTCATGATAATCTCCATGATTTCAATTATATTTCAAGCAAAGTCTCCAGGCATGGTATCAAAAGGTGTATAACCAGCTTCATGGATGATTATCTCAAGATTCGAAAAAGAACTGCAAAAATTCCAGGTTTTGCTTTTATTGATCCGTCTTTTGAAACAAAAAGCGAAATTGTTCTTAAAATGAAAGATGAGCTGTCTGATAAAAATATCAGCCTCCATACCTGTTGCGAGAAAGAATTACTGTCAATTCTTCCTGAAAACTCCGGTATTACAAAAAGCTCATGCGTACCTAATAATCTTTTTACAGAATTATTCGGCGGGCACCTTTCTCTTGGAAAAGATTTCGGACAAAGAATAAAAAATGGGTGCGGATGCAAGGTATCAGCAGATATTGGCTCCTATAGTCTTCATCCATGCTACCATAACTGCCTTTTTTGTTACGCAAATCCGGTATCAGGCTCTAACTATGCATAACCCCTTGAAAATTGGTTCATTAGTTCTTGATAATTCGACAATTTTGGCTCCACTTGCCGGTATTACCAATTTACCTTTTCGGCTTCTATCAAAAGAAGCTGGCTGCGGCCTTGTCTGCTCTGAAATGATAAGCTCCAACGGTCTTGTGCACGGATCAAAAAAAACTTTACAAATGCTTGACACTATACCTGAAGAAAAGCCTTTATCCGTTCAGATATTTGGAGCTGATCCTTCAATAATGGCTGAAGCGGCTAAAATAGTTGAATCTTCAGGGGCATCTTTGCTGGATATTAATTTTGGCTGTTCGGTTAAAAAGATTGTTAAAACAGGTGCCGGAGTTGTTCTGATGAAAGAGCCCGAAAGGGCGGAATCATTGTTAAAGGCGGTTCGAAAGTCAGTAACAATACCGGTTACCATAAAAATAAGGACTGGATGGGATAAATCAGGAGATGATGCTTTCAGAATTGCAGAAATTGCTGAAACGTGCGGTGTGGATGCAATTGCCGTGCATCCCAGAACCGCTTCCCAGGGATTTAGAGGTAAAGCGGACTGGTCAATCATAACGGCAGTAAAAAAAAACGTTTCTATTCCTGTAATTGGAAACGGAGATATTATTACTTCGGATGATGCTGTAAAAATGCAAAATGAAACAGGATGTGATGGTATTATGATTGGAAGGGCTGCTATAGGAAATCCATGGATTTTTGCTCAGATATTAGCACGTTTCAGAAGAAATGAATTGTTTTATGTGGATTTTGCACATCGCTTTGAAGTTATGTCAAGATATGTTCATGAGTCTGTAAAATATTTTGGAGAAAAACAAGCATGTCTTATGATGCGCAGCCGGCTCGGATGGTTTGTCAAAGGATTAAAATGCAGCAGTAAATTCCGTGAGTCAATAAAGCAACTTTCATCAGAAGACGAAGCCATAGACCTTTTAAAATCATATATGAATTTTTTAAGGAATGTGGACAACTGTAGAAACGTGGACGAGATAACTTCAGCAACTATGCA
>DAOURZ010000320.1 GCA_030627475.1 Deltaproteobacteria bacterium
AACAATCAGACTTTTCTTGATCTTGCAGAAACTACGTTTTCAAGATATATGGAAGTAGCTAAAAGTGATTTTAATGTGCGCAGCAAGGAAGTCAAAAATATTGTTGTACCCATAAAAGATTCTCTTGATAGGTATGACCAGCATATCCAGGCTATGGAAAGATCAAGGGAAAAAGCATATGGTGGACTTTCCAGGCAAATACTTTCTCTTGCTGAAACCCAGCAGACTCTTCAAAAAGAAACAGGCAAACTTGCAAAGGCTCTTCGTGTGCCGCATGTCAGGGGGCGTTGGGGAGAAATTACCCTTAAGCGTGTTGCCGAGCTTGCCGGAATGCAGAACCGTTGCGATTTCTTCGAGCAACAGTCAGCTCACGGTGAAAATGGCGTTATGAGACCGGATATGATTGTTTCTCTTCCCGGCAATCGTCAGATTGTTGTAGATGCCAAGGCTCCTCTTTCAGCATATCTTGAAGCGCTGGAGGCAGAAACGGAAGAAGATCGCGAGGTATTGATAGCTACACATTCAAAACAGATTCAGTCCCATATGCATAAACTGGCCCAAAAGACATACTGGAAACAGTTTGCGCCAACCCCTGAATTTGTTGTATTGTTTATTCCCGGTGAAAATTTCTTTAGCGCAGCTCTTGTTAAAAACCCTAAGCTTATAGAAGAAGGTGTAAATAAAGGAGTTATCCTGGCAACTCCAACCACTTTAATTTCTCTTCTTAAAACCATTTCCTTTGCATGGCGCCAGGAAAATATTTCTGAAAATACAAAAGTTATAAGCGAACTGGGGCGTGAACTTTATACCAGGCTGAACTTAATGGCAAATCATTTTGACAAACTTGGTCGCGATATTGAACGATCCACTAATACTTACAACCAGGTTGTGGGTTCTTTTGAGCGCAGAGTGCTAACATCTGCACGCAAGTTCAAGGAACTTGGGATATTTCTGCCAGGCGATAAAGATATTGTTCATATTGATCCGGTTGAAAAGAAAGCACGTAACCTCAATGGTGGGGGTAGCGAATGAAGCGCCAATTATTCTTTTTATATTTATTTGCAATTGCTGTATTGTTTTATTCCTTTTTTATAACTGGATGTTCTGTTCTTAAAATACATCCATCTTTAAAAGATGAGTTTGCGATGCAAAAAGTTTCTTCTTCTAACTATCCTGAATTTTTAGATGATATGCTTTGTTATGGTTTAGAAAATGGAATTTTGCAAAGTATATTATATTTAAAAAGGGTTTCTTCTTCCAAACAGTTCAGATTCGGGGAAGACAGCTTTAATGCTGCCCATATGATCAAGTCCATGGAGCATTTCCTGAATTTTATACAGACCTGTCCATCAAAAAAAGACCTTAACAAGTTTATTAAATCAAATTATCTTGTTTACAAATCAATAGGCGGCAGTAATGGCGATGTTCTTTTTACAGGTTATTATGAACCTGTTCTGCAAGGAAGTCTTGAGCAAAGCAATGAATATAGATTCCCGATTTATGCGCGTCCTTGCGATTTAACTACAGTTGATCTTTCATTGTTTATTCCGGCCTTAAACAATAAAAAAATAATTGGAAGATATACAGGCCATACAGTTGTTCCCTACTTTGAACGTAATGATATAGAATACAACGCAGCTCTAAAGGGTAAGGCAAAAAAAATTGCCTGGATTAAAGACCCTGTTGATCTTTTTTTCCTTCAGATTCAGGGCTCAGGAAAAATTTATTTTGATAATAAAAATATAATTAATGTTCATTATGATATAACAAACGGACGCCCATACCGAAGCATAGGCAAATTGCTTATTGAAGAAGGGATAATAGAAAGATCAGAAATGTCTATGCAAAAAATTCGTGCTTATCTGAAAGAAAATCCGGAAAAGGTCAGAACTATTTTAACCTTTAATCCCAGCTATGTTTTCTTCAAGATAGAGGAAGATGGCCCCTTGGGTTGTATTGGAGTTAAATTGACGCCTGGCAGATCAATAGCGTTGGACAGAAAAATATTTCCTTTGTCGGTTCTCGGTTTTATAGAAACGAAAAAACCTTTGATAAATGTCGATGGAAAAATTCATAACTGGATAACTTTCAGCAGATTTGTTCTGAATCATGATACAGGAGGAGCAATATGCGGGCCAGGCCGTGCAGATCTGTTCTGGGGAAATGGTACATACGCTGAAACAGCGGCAGGGCATATGCAGCACAATGGAAAGCTGTACTTTCTTGTTCTTAAACCAGATCAGTAACGTGGGAAAGATATGACAAGGAGGTGATGTTTTATGGCTTGAAATTGAAGAAAAAATCATTATGATAGTGAGTTAACAAAAATTCTATACCAATAACAGGGCGGAAGAGATTGAAGCAGAGTACAAAAACGGCATTCTCAATTTGACTATTCCAAAGTCAGAAAAAGCCAAGCCAAAACAAATAGATGTGAAAATTAAATAAAAACCCGCTAATTTCGTCAT
>DAOURZ010000279.1 GCA_030627475.1 Deltaproteobacteria bacterium
TTGCGTTTTTATTGGAAGATAGATGGAATTGGCCGATCGACTGGAACCGGACATTTTTGGACGGAAAACCACTGCTGGGCAGCCACAAGACTATCCGTGGAATTATTGGAAGCCTGGCAGCAGGAATTTTATTCGGCTGGTTTTTGGGGCTGCCGCTCATTGTCGGGTTCTGTATCGGGTTCTTCTCAATGCTTGGAGACTTGCTGACCAGTTTTTTAAAAAGAAGGCTTGAACTGGCGAGCGGCACTGCGGTACCGCTTCTTGATCAACTATTTGAGGGCCTTTTTCCCTTGTTGTTTGTTAAGTATTATTTTCTATCGACTTGGGCTCCGGTTATTGTTTTGCTTATCCTTTTTGTTCCTATTACACATTTTGGAGCCCTCTTTTTTAAAAAAAAAATCCTGCCGGTACCCAATGAGAAAAATCTGCGCCTTGTAAAATCCCGCACCCGTTTCAGGGTGTGGCGCGCATGTCACATTGCTCTTCCCCCTTTGCAACGCTATCTTAATTTTGAAAATATTATCTATCATGAATGGATAATAACCGGTTTTTTAAAACTTATCAAAAAGTACGATACAGGTGTTCGTAACGCATTGGACGTGCAGTTTCGCCAAATAGAATTGCGATTTTCGGATCTACCCGTTTCCTTTGATTCCTACCGCATACTCTTTATGTCCGACCTTCATCTCGACGGCTTGCCGGGAATTACTGAACGTGTCATTGATATTGTTTCGGATATAAAATGTGACAGTTGTATTATAGGAGGGGATATTCGGCATAAAATGTTTGGATCCTCATTTCTGGCCACTCGACGGCTGCGGCAGATAGTTAAAAACATCAAGACAAAAGATGGGGTTTTTGGAGTGCCTGGAAATCACGACTGTATTGAGATTATTCCTGATCTTGAAGATGCCGGCGTATGGATGCTTGTAAATGATGCCTATCCTTTGAAGCGTAACGGCGAGACTATCTGGCTTGTGGGTGTGGATGATCCGCACTATTATAAAACGCATGATCTTGATTTGGCTTTCAAAGAGGTTCCTGAAAACGCATTCAACATCTTTGTGGCCCACTCGCCCGAAGCATACAGAGATGCCGCCCAACACATGGCTCGCTTGTATCTTTGCGGACATACCCATGGAGGGCAGGTTCGCCTCCCTTTTTATGACGGCCCTATTATTACGCACAGTCGCGCTCCACGAAAGATAGCCAGCGGCCTGTGGCAATACAAGGACATGCCTGGTTACACCAGCTCCGGCGTTGGAGCATCCGGAGTGCCTGTCCGTTTTAACTGTCCTGGGGAGGTTGTTCTTTTCACTTTAAAGAAAAAAAGGTAGCCCCTACAAAACAATGCAGGTTCAAGATTTTTGTGCTTTTAGATAGGGCAAAAGATGGCCTGATGCTGTGATGCATAGTTGCGGAAGTTATTTCGTCTACGTTCCTAACATATAATATTTAACCATAACGGCTTCGTAAAAAGCCATCAACCTTAAGGAGGTAATCATGAATATAAAAAAAATAGCCTGTTGTATTGATTTTTCAAAAAATGCGGAAATAGCATTTGTAACAGCACTTGATCTGGCTAAAAAATACAAAGCCAAACTTTTTGTGATTCACGTATCGCCGCCTGTCATGAGTTATCAAGCAACAGATACAGAATGGATGTTGCCTTACGAACAGGAAGGACATTTGCTTTTAGAATTGGAAAAACGAATGGAGAGTGAGTATGGGGCCAGAATAGGTGAATATATTGATTATAAGCTTGTTGTACTTAACGGACATATTTCAACAGAAATATTAAACTATTTAGAAGAAAAAAACATAAATCTTGCAGTAATGGGTTCATATGGATTTTCCGGAATGGGACTCGTATTTTTCGGCAGTGTGGCCAAAAGAGTAGCAGCTAAATCTCCTTGTTCTGTACTGATAGTACGCGAAAAAAAGAAATAGGGCTAAGGAACGTGGACGAATTAACTTCATCAACTATGCATCATAGCCTTCAGGCCGCCTTTGTTTGATCTCAAAAGTATCAAAATAGCTCGCTATTCCTTCAACTTTTGTGCCTATTTGAAATCGGGCAGATCAAACAAATCCAACCAAAATCTACGCGCCTACTTGATGAAATTAATTCGTCCACGTTCCTAATTCAAAATTTGAATATTTATTCTTTTTCTACCCCAGTCAAGCGCCTTCCGGTGTGAATTAAAGTAAGCATCAAGACGATATTTACCCTTTATAGCTCCTCCCCTGTCTTCTACTACGCCATACCCATAGCCCGGGATATAAAATCTGGTACCAAAAGGATGATATATAGTATCGGCTGCAATGGTACCATCTTCAGGTAACAAGAACCACGGGAAAAAAATAATTCTTATTGGAATCATCCATGGATGAGTAATACTATCAATAGAAAAAAGTCCTGGAGTAGGCTCATGCGGCTTTGTACCGCTGGCGGTCTGCCCTGTATATATATGCCCTTTGCGTTTGCCGACACTTACATATCGCTTCCAGAAATTAAGCTTCAAATACTTCCAGCTTCCCCGTTTCCATCCACAGCATTTCCCGCATCCGCAGTAACCGGTAATCTCCATCTTTCGTACTACAGGCTTAGAACATCCATAAAAAAATAAAAGAGTAAACAATAACATTAAGCATGTGACTTTCCACTTCATAATAGCACTGTCCTGCACCGGAATTCTCAAAATTCGTAAAAAATCAAGATATTATTCTTGTATATTGGCCTATCTAGGCTACCAACATAAAGCGGGACACTTTCCGCCATTTTGTCCCTATAGCAATTCCACAA
>DAOURZ010000313.1 GCA_030627475.1 Deltaproteobacteria bacterium
ATCCGGGAATTATATCAAAAATACAAAAAACGCACAAACAAAGCCCTTTACTCCGTGGGTCTGGTAGGCATTCGCAACATCACTAAACTGATTGTCGGCGGTATTTCTCCTTTTAACATTGCAGATCAGGTCAAACTTCCCCCATTTACCCTGAAAAATGTCCGTGATCTTTATGCTCAATACACAGAAGAGACAAACCAGCCTTTTACGGAAGAAGCAGTAAAAAAGGTATTTGATGAAACATCCGGTCAACCCTGGCTGGTAAACCGTCTTGGGACTATTCTGACTGTTGACATAAAGCCTGAAACCACAGAGCCGATCACTGCTGAAGATGTGGAAAAAGCTGTTGAAATTCTTTTGTATGAAGAAAACAGCCATTTTGATAATATTACTGAAAAGGCCAAACAATACAAAGAGACTTTTATAAACATTGTTTTTGATGGTGTTGAATACATTCCTGGAGATGAGGAGCAATCCCTTCTTTTGACACATGGTTTGATCAAGGCCGAAGGAAAGAATATCAGGGTAAGCAACCCTGTCTATAAAAAAAGGTTCACCAAGACCTTTTTTCGGGAATCAGGGGCAATTGTGGATGTATCTGTTCGAGACTACTTTAAACCTGACGGACTTCTGAACATGAAAGCCATCCTTTCTGATTTTGAGGAATACATCATCCGGATCGGCGTAAACGCTTTTTACAAAAGCCAGAAGCCATATGAGAAAACAGGACAATTCCTGCTCACTGCCTGGCTGTATCAGTTTGTAGAGGGCGGAAAAGGGGAGCTTCGTTACGAAGTGCCAACCGGATTGGGAAGAATGGACATCCTCCTTATCCACCGTGAACGAAAATACATAATAGAGACAAAAATAAACCGATCGAATATTGACAAAACCATTGACAAGGCAGTCGAACAGATCTGTGGAAAATATCTTTTGACCGAAAAGGCGGAGGAGGGATACGTTGTCGTGTTTGATGTCAAGACAAGGGTCGGTGAAATAAGTGCACCGCAAAAACGCCTGGTAGAGGGAAAAGAGATATTGAGCTTTAACATCGGAATAGGAAGATAGAATATCTGAGAAACTCTCTCCAAGACCCGGCTGCTTCAACTGGCTATGCAGGCGGTCAAGGCCGGAAAGGAATATGCCCATCCATACTTTTGGGCGCCTTTTGTAATTATGGGAGATTGGCGATAGGGAGGAAAAAAATGAATTATAAAAAACAGAAACGGTACTTTGAAAAATCAGGGGTAGTTGATCCAGGCGCATCTTATTATATCTCCCTGGAGAACGTTACCAATATGGACAATCAGGATATTAAAACCATGGTTGACCTAGGGAGGTATTTCTCCATATTTGCCCCAAGACAGAGCGGAAAGACTACCTTTTTTGAGGGGTTTTGCCATGAACTGGAGAAGGATAATTCCTACGTAGCCATCCTTCTTAGTTTCCAGAGATACAGAACCCTCGGTAAACAAAGGTTTTATCAACTGATTCAAAAAGATATATACAACCAACTGATGAACAGACTGAATGCTGTAAACTGCCGAAAAATGGATGCTATAAGAGCACACTTAGATTCCCATAACCTGACCGATCATATCTCATTTAGTGAACTGTTTGAGGAATTGAACCGTATAATCGAATTCAAGAAAATTGTCATCTTCATAGACGAGTTTGATGGCATCCCCATAGACGAATTGGAGAATTTCCTTACCACTTTAAGAGAGCTGTATCAAAAATACAAGAAACGCACAGACAAGGCTCTTTACTCCGTGGGACTGGTGGGCATACGCAACATCACAAAGCTGATTGTAGGCGGTGTCTCCCCTTTCAATATTGCCGACCAGGTCAAACTTCCGCCTTTTACTCTAAAGAATGTCCGTGACCTTTATAGCCAGTACACAGAAGAAACAAATCAGCCATTTACGGACGAAGCTATAAAAAAAGTCCATGAGGAAACAGCCGGCCAGCCCTGGCTGGTGAACCGCATAGGCACTATTCTGACTGTTGATATAAAACCGGAAACCACAGAGCCGATTACTGAAGATGATGTGGAAAAGGCGACAAAGCATCTTCTTAAGGAAAGAAACAGCCATTTTGATAATCTTCTTGAAAAAGCAAAATTGTACAAAGAAACCTTTGTCAGGATTACATTCAACGGGGTTGACTATAATCCCGATGATGAGGATCAATCCTGGCTTGAACAATACGGTCTGATAAATGAGAAAAATGATAAGGCTGTTGTGGCCAACGCAATATACAAGAGACGATTTTTAAAGGCTTTTTTTCAAGAATCCGGGGCAACCGCAGATACATCACTTAAAGGCTATTTTACTTCTGATGGTTTTTTAAACATGGAAGCCATCCTTTCTGATTTTGAGGAATACATCATCCAGATAGGCGTAAACGCTTTTTACAAGAGCCAGAAGCCATACGAAAAAACAGGACAATTCCTGCTCACTGCCTGGCTGTATCAGTTTGTAGAGGGCGGAAAAGG